>CAYPVY010000103.1:1673-4340 GCA_964414305.1 uncultured Nitratifractor sp. | reverse complement strand
ACAAGAGAAGAGATGAAAATGACAAATGAGACAGCAAAAATAATGGGGGCTAATATACCAGTTAGTGCAACTTGTGTTAGAGTGCCAGTTTTAAGAAGCCATAGCGAAGCTGTAACAGTAACATTTAATGATGATGTAGTTGTAGATGTAGAAAAAGTAAGATTGGCTCTAAATAATTTTGATGATGTAGAAGTAATGGATAATTTGGAAGAAGGGGTTTATCCTATGCCAATTGTAGCAACTGATACTGATATTACATATGTTGGAAGAATTAGAAAAGATATATTCCAAGATAATATCTTGCATATGTGGGTTGTAGCAGACCAAGTTAGAGTAGGAGCAGCAACTAATGCTGTTAGAATTGCACAAAAATGGATTGAACTAGAGGATATCTAATGAAAGAGACACATACAGATAAAGAGCATTTAGAAATGGATATAGAGCATCAATCTTTTATAGAAAAACTTTTTGAAGGAACACTTTGGAATACAAGGTTTTTTGTAGTTTTGGCTGTAGTATTTAGTATGCTTGGTGGTATTTCACTATTTATTGTTGCTAGTGCTGATATTATAGGGGTGCTAAAACTTGTTTTTAATGTTTACATAAATCATATGCATCCAGATAATTTTCATGAAAAGTTAGTTAGTGATTTAATTGGTGCAGTAGATTTATATCTAATAGCAATAGTTTTATTTTTGTTTGGATTTGGGCTTTATGAGTTATTTATATCTCAAATTGATATTGCAAAAAAGAGTGCTGCATCTAGAATCTTAGAGATACACTCTTTAGATGAGTTAAAAGACAAACTAGCAAAAGTTATAATAATGGTTTTAATGGTAGGATTTTTTAAAAGAGCTATGAATACAACATATTCTAGTCCAAAAGAGATGTTGGCACTTGCTTTGTCTATTTTGTTTTTGGCTTTAGCCTTTTATTTTATGCATAAAGGTGGGGGTTCACATGAGTAAGATTTTTATAGATGCTTGTTTTGGCAAAGATACACCATATACACCTGTTTGGATGATGAGACAAGCTGGAAGATATCTTCCAGAATATAGAGAAGTAAGAAAAAAAGCAGGAGATTTTTTATCTCTTTGTCATAATCCAAAATTAGCAGCGGAGGTTACTCTTCAGCCTGTAGATATTGTAGGTGTTGATGCAGCTATTCTCTTTAGCGATATTTTAGTGATTCCAAATGAGATGGGAATGGAGCTAAGCTTTGTAAAGGGTGAGGGACCAAAGTTTGCAAAACCTATAAGAAGTCAAGAGGATTTAGATACTCTTCTTAAAGGTGAAGATGTAGCAAATAGATTAAGTTATGTTTATGAAACTATCAAAATAGTAAAAGATAAGCTACCTGAAGATAAAGCATTAATTGGTTTTACCGGAGCTCCTTGGACATTGGCAACTTATATGATAGAAGGAGAAGGTAGCAAAACCTATAACAATTCAAAAAAGATGCTATATACAAACCCTACCCTACTTCACAATATCTTAAATGAACTAACACAAATTATTAAGCTATATCTTGAAAAGCAAATTGAAGCAGGTGCAGATGCAGTGCAAATATTTGATAGCTGGGCAAGTGCAATTGAACCTGCAAAATATAATGAATTTAGCTGGAAATATATGGTAGAGATAGCAGAGTATATTAAAGATAAATATCCTCATATTCCAGTAATTATATTTCCAAAAGGTATTGCTGCATTTATTGAAAGAGGCTTAGTGTATGGAAATTTTGATGTATTTGGAGTTGATTGGGGAACTCCTATGGCTTTAGCCAAAGAGAAACTTGGCAAAGATTATGTATTACAAGGAAATATGGAGCCTCATAGATTATATAGTAAAGATACAATAAAAGAGTGTGTAACAGCCTTAGCTGATATTATGAAAGATGGAAGACATATATTTAATTTGGGTCATGGAATATTACCTGATGTTCCAGTTGAGAATGCAAAATATTTTGTTAAACTTTGCCAAGAGATAACCAAAAAAGATTAATTAAATTGGTTATCTCTTTTGAAACTGTTAAATAAAAATAGAATAATCAACACTTCTACTATCAATAAAACAAAATGCAAATCATATACTTGAGTTTGTTTGCTTGTGATGTTATAAAATTTTTCTAATATTTGATAAAATATATATGATATAAGCATACCAGCTAAATATCCAATTTGCTTTGCCATATCTACTTTGCTAAGTTTATTATCATCTTCAAGAGCCAAAGTTTCTGCCCTAACTAAATAACTACCAAACATAAAAGTAACTTGATATCCAATATATATTAAAAGTGCAGTTATATATTTATATGGATTTAATAAAAAGTATATAATTACAGCGAAAATAACAAACTCAACAAAGAGCGAAAATCTAAAAAACCACCTCATAGTCATAATATATGGATAAAGCTTTGCTACTATTAGCATACCAATAGCCAAAGCAATTCCTCCAAGCGAATAAATAGAGGGCTTTAGTGGAGTATATAGCACAAAAACACTACCAACACTAAGTCCTAAAAAAAGTGAGTTTAAAAATTTGTAGATTAGATAATTTTTTATATCTATTTTTAAATTACTATTTTGCATAAGAGCCTCAATTTTTATAGAAATTATATAAAAGAGTCGCTTTATTTTTAATTTTTGCTTTAAAGCTAAAGACATAAAG
>CAYPVY010000103.1:0-1573 GCA_964414305.1 uncultured Nitratifractor sp. | reverse complement strand
ATTAAAATTTATATTTTAGTTTTGCATATATTGCACGACCTGATGTGCTGTAGCCTTTTACCTCTTCATATTTTTTGTTTAAAATATTTTTTATAGTTATATTTAAAGTTAAATTATTTTTAATAGTTTGGTTGTAGTGAAGGTTAGCAACTGTATATGATTTTAGTTTAGAGCCTCCAAAACCTACTCTTTTTCCAACATATTGTATATTAGCACCAATAGAGATTGTATCTGTTGGATAATAATCTACAAATAAGTTTGCACTATTTTTTGGAATATTTAGATACTCTTTTCCATTATTATCTTTTATATTTAATAGATGAGTATAATTAAATCCTAAACTCAAAGGCAAAGACTCAAAATCATACTTACTACTTAGCTCAATACCTTTTCTAGTCAATTTATCACTAATATTATAATATTTCCAAAGAGTGCTATTGTAAGCTATAGTATCACTTGTTTTATTATAAAAGTAAGTTAAGTTTAATAAACTTTTATAACCAACTGTTAGCTCAAAACCTTTTGTGCTTTCAGGTTTTAGGCTGTTTTTATCAATTGCATTTGCAAATTGATAAAGACTTGGAACTTTATAAGCACTATAAACATTAAAGCCACTATGCAAACCATCTACTACCTTGCAATATCTCTTGATTCCAAATCTATAAGTTAATTTATTGTCAAATTTATCAAATTTATCGTAACGAAGCGTTGCATTAACTATTGTTTTTGCACTTAAAAGTTCATCAAAACTATAGCCATATCCTAACCAAATAGCCTTATCATTAAAGCTATCTTTACTTTCACCAAAACCAAAGTCTGTTGTAGATTTATATTTATCATACTCTAGCCCACCACTAATTTGGTGCTTGCCAAAATTCTTTTTAGCATCTAAAGTGTATCTATCTACAACGCCTTTAGCTTTAGACTTCCACGGTCCATAAGTAGAAGCTCCTTTTAAATCTCTTTTTATTTTATTTTTAGAAGCTTTGGCATTTACCCTAATATCACCATTATTAAAATTATACTCTAGACCATATAGATTTTCTTTAAATTTAGATTTCTCAGCAGTAGAATTTGCATTTCCAATAGCATCAAAATCACCTTTAGCATCTATATAGTTATAAAAAAAAGAAATTTTATTATTTTGATTGATTTTGTAAGCTGTTTTAAAATCTATATTTTTATTTTCATAACCATCTGCTTCAGCATCTCTTGGCAACAAGGCAGAAAAGCCATTAGTTTTATAATAGTTTCCACTTAAACTATAAGAGAAGTTTTTACAACTCCCCCCATAAGAAACCCCAGCTTCTTTTGTGCTATATTTGCCATAGCCAATATAAATTTCATTTGAATTAGATTTTGTAACTATATTTATAACCCCTGCTACTGCATCTGCACCCCAAAGACCACTTTGTGCACCTTTAACTACTTCTATTCTTTTAACATTTGATAACATAATATTAGCAATAGCTGAGTTAAAGCTAGGATCTGTTGGGTCTTTTAGTGGCACTCCATTAAGCAATATTTGCACATTACCACTACCAAAACCTCTTAAATATAGTGAAGTTGGCTG
>CAYPVY010000102.1:0-4376 GCA_964414305.1 uncultured Nitratifractor sp. | reverse complement strand
TCATTCCATTTATCTTTATTTAGCAGCATATATTCTACCCTATTTTGCCATAATCTTTTAAACTCATTTTCTTCATCTTTTGTTGCTTTATTAGATATTGCTTTTTGCATAAGCTCTTGCATTCTTGGATTAGATGGAACTTTAGATGTATCTAAATTTAGATTTATACTTTTATTATTATCAACTCTTGTAAATTTTATCATACTTTTTATATTTTTATTATCAAATGTAAGCAAATCTCTTTTACTAAACTTGCCTCCTATTCCAGCAAAACCTCCATTATCACCAGCCCCACAAATAAATCCACAAATTGTGCCAATCACCCCAGTAACTCCACTATCTTTGCTATCTTTTAGCTCTACTTTTATCTCTCCTCTTTTAGGAATTTCATCTGCAAATAAATATTTTAGAGCAACTTTCGTTAAAATATAAGAGCCCGCAACTGTTGGGCATGAGTGTGATGCTAACTTAACACAATCTAAATATGATATTTCAATAATTCCATCCTTAGTAGCACCCAAAAAACAACTCAAATCATCTCTTAATATGAAAGGGTCAACTTCATCAAAAAATTTAGGATATTGCATAACTCTTAACCTTTTTTACAAATTTTAACAAATTACTATAATAATTTTAATGATTTATATCAATTTCTTATAAAGCAAAGATAAAATTGTGTAATATACACTAAAAAAGAGATTATATGAGTAAAGCTATTCTTCTATTAAATATGGGTGGTCCAAGTAAAATATCAGAAGTAGAGATATTTTTAAAAAATATGTTCAAGGACCCAAATATCCTACAAACAAATCCATTAATCAGAAAAATTATAGGCTCAATTATTGTAAAAAAAAGGCTTAATGAAGCTATAGAAAACTATAAAATGCTAGGAGGGAAGTCTCCTTTGCTTGAGATTACAAACTCTTTAGCCAAAAGAGTTTATGAGTTGACTTCTATGCCAACATATCCTGTTATGAGATATGTTCCGCCTTTTGCAAAAGATACTCTTTTGAAGCTTAAAAAAGATGGTATAAAAGAACTTATTTTATTTTCTATGTATCCTCACTACTCTAGCACAACTACAAAATCTTCTATAGATGATATTTTACATACTCTAAAAGAGATAGATTATAAACCATCAATAAAAATAGTAGATAGATATTATAATAACCCAGATTATGTGCAAATACAAACCTCACTAATTAAAGAAGCTTTACACAATCAAGAACCCAAAAATATAAAATTAATAATCTCAGCTCACGGTCTACCAGTAGATATTATTAAAAAAGGAGACCCATATCAAAAAGAGATTGAGGCAAATGTTAAATTAATTAAAGAGAATTTAGAAAATCAAGGCATATATTTTGAAGAGATAGCTTTAGCTTATCAATCAAAAGTTGGCAATAGTGCTTGGCTAGAGCCAAATTTAAGTGATATGTTAAGAAATCCTACATCTTTAAATGTAATGATTTTTCCTATATCTTTTACAATAGACAACTCCGAAACACTTTTTGAATTAAAAATTGAGCACTACGAAATAGCTAAAAAATTAGGATATCATCAATATCAAGTAGTTGATTGCCCTAATGATAGAGTTAGTTTTGCCAAATTTATAAAATCTTTAGTATTGTAAAGCTGTGTAAACTACTTTACTAAATTTAAATACAAATATTGCTATATTTTAAATTTTAGTTGTCAAAGAGTGTAAATTTGTAAAAAAATGCATATTATTTAATATAATAAGGCAAAAAATCTTCTTAAATTAATAAATATATTATATAATATAAAAAACAGAAGTAAAACTTTAAGGTTTTTTATGATGACAAAGAGTATATTTATGGATAAGCTAGATAGACAAAGAAGAGAACATCAATTAAAAGAGATGGTAAATAAAATAGACCAACAATTCCCACTAGATCCAATAGTTAAAAAAGCACTTTTAAGTATAGATAGAGAATTATTCGTATCAGATATATTTAAACATATGGCATATCAATTAGATGCACTTCCAATAGATGGTGAACAGTGGATTAGTTCACCTTTAACAGTTGCAAAAATGACTCAATATTTAGAGCCAAAAGGTTGTGATAGTGTTTTAGAAATTGGATGTGGGAGTGGATATCAAGCTGCTATTCTTTCTCAAATATTTAGAAGAGTATTTACAATTGAAAGAATTGATTCATTGTTGCAAGAAGCAAGAGCTAGGTTTAGACAATTAAATATTACTAATATTAATTCAAAATTTGATGATGGAACAAGAGGATGGAATGCCTTTGCTCCTTTTGATAGAATATTATTTTCTGCATCACCAAAAGAGATTCCTCAAGTTATATTTGACCAATTAGCAGATGGTGGTATTTTAGTAGCACCTGTAGAAGAGTATGGTTTACAAACAATTACAAGATATTATAAAAATGGAAATACAATTACAAGTGAAGTTATTGAGACTTGTTGTTTTGTCCCAATTGTTGAGGGAAAAGAGTATTGACAAAATTGTCAATTAAGTGTAAAATAGTTTATAAAGGAGTTGTCAATGAGTAGATTAATTAAACCTTCAGAGTATGCAAAAGAGTGTGGTATATCGCGTCAAGCTGTATATGCTAAGATAAAAAAAGGATTACTAAAAGCAAAAAAAGTAGAAGGTCAAATTTTTATAGAACTTGACAACTCTATAGATATTCAAAAAAAGAGAAGTATTCATCAAGAAGTGAACAAAAGTTCACATAAAGATTTATTAGCTGCAAAAGATGAAACTATTAAAATTTTAAAAGATACAATAGAAGATTTAAAAGCTACTAATAATCTAATTATAGGCACTCTAAAAGGTGAAGTTGATCTACTAAAAGAGGCATTTGGAGAGATGCAGCAACTATATAGAACTCAAATTGAACATCTACAAGTCAAAGAGCCTCCAAAATTAAATCAAAATAGTGTTGTTGATGTAAAAAACTATATTTCTGTTCGTGAACTCTCCAAAGTATTAAATTTAGATAAAAATGATAGAAAAAGATTTAAAAAAGCTGCTTTAAAAATGCAAGAGAGTGGAGATTTTAGATTTACAATTATAGAAGATGAATTATATGCACTTAAAAATGCAGATTATAGCGACTTTCTAGAAGCTCTGAAATAAATCTGGAATATTTAAGATTAATAAGATAAAATTTTATTTTAATTTACTAAAAGGGACTAAAATGAAAAAAATTATTCTAGCAAGTGCAGCTTGTTTATTACTGGCTTCTCAAGCTCAAGCAAGAGACCTTGGAAACATTTTAAAAGAGTGTGGTATTGGTGCTGCTATATTTAATGATAATAGAACTGCCGCGGCTATATCAAATCTTATTTGGGATTTAGGAACTACTGCTACATCTTCAGATATGTCATCTCCTGAAGAGTGTAAAGGAAGTAGTGCAAAAGTTGCAATATTAATTGGTAGCTCTTATAATAAACTAGAAACTGAAATAGCTCAAGGAAATGGAAAATACCTTAAAACTTTAGCTACTTTATCAAACAAAAGCACAACAGAAATAAGAAATAAGTTTGCTAAAGTTATAGCTAGTAAAGATTTTGATAAATTATCAAAAGAAGAAAAAGCACAAAAACTTTACGATATTGCTTCAAAATAATAGAGGGTAAACCCCTTTATTATGAGACTTATAATTTTTTCTATCTTTTTAATTTCAAGTTTATACTCTAATGTTAATTTAAAATCTTTGTCTAACAATAAGAGTTGGCTTTCTCTACTGCATTATAATCCATATAGTAAAACAAGTGATATAATTAGTAAAAATTTTTTTATAGATAAAAATGGAAATATAGACCCCTATCAAGAGCTTAATGCTACAATAAAAGCTTACAATAATAGAAATTATAAAATAATATGTAATTATCCAGCTAGATACTTATGGTTGTCAAAAAAAATAAAATATATAAATTTTAAAAAAATAATTAACAGCTGTAAACATCTTAAAAATTGGAGGTTGGCTAAAGATATTGATTCAATTAGTATAATATTTGTATCTGGTTTTTTAGGAAATCCTGCATCTACCTTTGGTCACTCTTTTATAAAAATAAATAAAAAAAATCAAAATAGCCTATTAGATAATACTATAAGTTTTGGAGCAAAATTACCAAAGAAATATACTATGGTTTCTTATATTGTTAATGGACTATTTGGAGGATATCGAGGAAGATATACTGATGAGTATTACTATATGAATGATATTGCCTATAGCAATCAAGATTTTAGAGATATGTGGGAATATAAATTAAAATTAAATAATTTTCAAAAGAGATTATTAGTATATCATTTTTGGGAATTAAGAAAAAGTCAATTTAGATACTATTTTCTAAATAGTAGAAACTGTGGATATAGAGTT
>CAYPVY010000101.1:0-4381 GCA_964414305.1 uncultured Nitratifractor sp. | reverse complement strand
ACAATATGCAACAAGCAAGTAGAATTAGTGATTATACAGCATTTATGTATCTTGGAGATTTAATAGAGTTTGATAAAACTAAAAAAATCTTCTTAAATCCAGATGAGAAGATGACAGAAGATTATATTACAGGGAGATTTGGATAATGTTAAGTAAATATCAAGAAGCTTTAAATAAATTGGTTGATAGTAGTTATGAGTTTGCATCTAAATCTTTAGATGCTTTTAAAATTGTAACCGAAGTTTTAGATAGTAAAGATTTAAATAGACTAAAAGAGGCAAAAGAACTTATTAAAGGTTCGTCTAAAACTGAGGCTAAAATAGATATGAGAGCTATTGAGACTTTAGCTTTATATGCTCCAGAAGCTACAGATTTAAGAAGAGTAGTATCTATTCTAAAAGCGACATCAGAGTTTAGTAGAATTAGTGATTATATAAAGTCTCAAATAACAACTCTATCTCTTGAGATACAAAGTGGTGAGTTTGTAAATGATGATACTAAAAAAGCATTTTATCTTAGCACTCTAAAGGCTTTAGAAAAGTCTGTTGAACTAATTAAGGTAGAAGATGAATCTAAACTTAATGAATTAATAAGAGAGATAAATATAGAAGAGAGCAAATGTGATGATTTCGTATCTATAATAGAAAAAAATATAGTATCATCAATATGTGAAAATGAATCAGATGTAACTATCTTTATAAAAAGATTAAACTCTATAAGAAAGCTAGAGAGAATTTCTGATAGATGTGTAAATATTGCTAAATTAATGAAATATGCAATAGAAGGTGGCAAGTTGAAACTATAAGGAAATGAAGTTGCAAAATCAAACAATCATAGTAATCGAAGATAATGAAGATCTTTTAGAGCTTGAAGAGTTTCATCTATCAAATGCTGGATTTGATGTAATTGGCTTTTTATCAACCAAAGGAGTTGAAGAGGCCCTAGAAGAAGAAAAAGTATCTTTACTAATTGTAGATAGAAATTTACCAAATGCTGAAGGAAGCGAATTTGTAAAGTATTTAAGAGAAAGAGGCTATGATATGCCTGTAATTTTTGTTACCGCTAAAGATAGTGATAAAGATATAGAAGAGGGTTTTTTAAGAGGAGGAGATGACTATTTAACAAAGCCTTTTAATATGAACGAACTTGTGCTAAGAGCTAAAGCTAGAGTAGCTAGATATTTAGGAGTAGCAACACCAAAGATAAAGTATAAAGATATAATTATAGATGAAGAGAAAAAGAGTGTAATTATTGGCAAAGAAGATGTAAAATTAACATCCCTTGAGTTTAATATTTTATTATATTTAATAAAAAATAGAGATAGAGTTAATAGTAGAGATGAATTGATTGAAAATGTTTGGAAAGAGGATGTTGGATATAAAAGTGTAACTATGGCAATATCAAGACTGAAAAACAAGATAGAAAAAGATACTGTTTATATTGAAGCAATTAGAGGTGTAGGTTATAAAATATGCTAAAACTACATCAGCAATTTTTTAGAATATCTTTAATTTTTATTTTATTGGCATCTTTAATTGCAATAATCTTTACTTATTTTTTTGTAAAAAATAGTAGAATAGATGCAACTATTGATAAGTTTAAAACTATACTTCAAGTTATAGATTTAGAAGATATAGATAAATCCTATTTTGAAAAATTATCAAAAATTTCAAAAAGTAAAGTAACATATATAAAAGATAATGAGATTATTTATGATAATTATGCAAAAGAGAAGATTGATAATATCTTAAGTAGAGATGAGATATTGAATATAAAAGATAATAACTTTGGTGTATCTATTAGAAAATCAAAAAAATATAATAAAGACTTTATATATGTAGTAAAAAAAGTTGATGGAGGATATATAAGATTATCTAAAGCCATTGAAGATTTAGATGCTTCAGTTTATAGAGTTGTTTTAGAAGTTATTGCAATACTTTTTATATTTATGTTTATCTTAATATATTTTACAAACAAATTTAGTAAAAGAATTTCAAAAGATAGTGAACTTATAGATGGTTCATTAGAGTCAATGTTAAATAAAGATTTCTCTATATATTTATCGAATGTAGATTGTTGTAAAGAGTTTGCTAAGATTGCTAAAAAGATAGAAAAAGTTGCAAAGAAATTAAAAAAGAGAGAAAAACAAAAGAGTAAATATACTAAAAGATTAAAAGAAATTACAAAACGACAAAGTGATATAATCTCAGCTATTAGTCATGAGTTTAAAAACCCTGTTGCTGCAATAGTTGGATACTCTCAAACATTAAAAGATACACCAAATTTAAACGATTCATTGAAAAATAAATTTTTAGAAAAAATCGAAAGTAATGCATCAAAAATATCCAATATGATTGATACCCTATCATTATCAATAAAATTAGAAAATGAGTCTATATCTTTAAATATAACCGAATTTAATATATCAAATATAATAATCGAAGCAGTAGATACATTAAAACAAAAATATAAAGATAGAGAGATAAAATTAGAGTGTCAAGATGTAGTTGTAAAAGCTGATAAAAATATGTTTGAGAATGTATTTATTAATTTGATTGAAAATGCTTTAAAGTATTCTGAAGATGAAGTTATAGTAAGATGTAGTGATGAGAAGGTAGAGATTATTGATTATGGTATAGGCATTGATAGTAAAGATTTGCAAAAGATTAAAGAGAAGTTTTATAGAGTTGATGGAATTAGTTGGAATAACTCTATTGGAGTTGGATTATATATAGTTGATTATATTTTAAAACTACATAATTTAGAGCTTGAGATAAAAAGTGATGAAAAAGAGACTATTTTCAGCTTTTATATTAAAGATATTGTAGTTAAATAGAGTATTTTAAACTCTTTTGAATAATCTTTGGCTAAAATTGCGTCATTGTTTAAGATTTGACTGCAAACTACATATACTTTCTACTAAATAATTTAAATTAATTTGATTCTATTTGAGGAAGTTGGGCATAAAGCTTGATTTGTAGCAGATATAATACAATTAATTTTAATATAAAGATATAGAAATGAAATTTGAAGATTTTAATTTTAAACCCCAGTTAGCAAAAGCTATAAAAGATGCAGGATTTAGAGAGCCAAGTCCTATACAAAAAGAGGCGATTCCATTAATTTTAGAAGGTTATGATTTGATAGCTCAAGCACATACCGGAACAGGTAAGACTGCTGCATTTGCTTTGCCATTACTAAATAAATTGCAATTAAACTTAGGTGTAGAAGCATTAATTATAACTCCAACTAGAGAATTAGCTATGCAAGTTAGTGATGAGGTATATAGATTTGGGAAAGAGCTTGGAGTAAAGAGTGCAACAGTTTATGGCGGGACATCATATTCAAGACAAATTGAACAAATCAAAAGAGCAAATGTTGTAGTAGCAACTCCTGGAAGGTTGATAGATTTACTAGATAGTAAAAAAATCACTTTAAATCCATCATTTATTGTCTTAGATGAAGCTGATGAAATGCTTGATATGGGATTTTTAGATGATATAAAAAAGATATTTAGTTTTCTAAAAGATAAACAACAAAGATTACTTTTTTCTGCAACAATGAGTAAAGAGATTAAAACTTTGGCTCAAAAGATATTAGATAACCCAAAGAGTATTTCAATTACTAAGAGTGAAGTAACAAATTCAAATATCAAACAAGAGTATTATGTAGTAGAAGAGAGAGAAAAAGACGATGCTTTGATAAGGTTATATGATTTTTATAATCCAACTAAAAGTATTATTTTTTGTAGAATGAGAAGAGAAGTTGATAGGTTAAGTAATTTTTTAAACTCACAAGGATTTAATTGTGGTGGTTTGCATGGAGATATGTCTCAAAGAGAGAGGGAAAGCACAATCAAAGAGTTTAAAAAGGGTAATTTAAATATTTTAATTGCTACAGATGTAGCAGCAAGGGGACTTGATGTCAATGATGTAAGTCATGTTTTTAATTATCATATACCATTTGATTCTCAAAGTTATGTTCATAGAATTGGAAGAACTGGTCGTGCAGGAAAGGATGGCGTAGCAATCTCTATAGTAACACCAAATGAGTTTAAAGCTCTACAAAAGATACAAAAAGATGTAGGTAGCCAAATAGTTAGTAAAGTAATTCCAAAAATAAGTGATATAGAAGCTATAAAGAGTGGAGCATTATTAAAAGATATAATTGATGTTGAGGTTACTCAAAATGGTATCGATATTGTAGAAGAGTTAAAAGAAGTTTATGATTTATCTACAATAGCATTTAAATTAGCATCATTTATCTCAAAAGATAATAAAATTAAAGGCAAAGATAGTATAGGTAAAAGTTTAGAAGATATAAAAAAGCTTTTAAAAAATAGTAAAAATGATAGAAAAAAAAGAGACTCAAGAAGAAGAGG
>CAYPVY010000100.1:1559-4390 GCA_964414305.1 uncultured Nitratifractor sp. | reverse complement strand
AATTTATAGTAATTTTTTTCAATCTCTTTTGGGTTATAGTGATTACTTTTACTCATATAGCTACCTTAAAAGCGTTTTTGAGATTATATCCAATTTTATCTTTTATATTAAAAAAGAGTTTTTTTGAACTTAAAATGGAGTTATTTTTATTTATTAAACATATTTTAAACACAATTTTATTAAAATGGCATCTAATTTCGATAGGAGATGCTTAAATTATGAAAAAAATAGTCTCTGTTGCAGGATTAATGCTAACTCAAGCAATTGATAAATTAGATAAAGAGAAATTTTTAACTCCTATGTTTGTTGGCTACAAAGATGGAAGTAAAGAGATTAAAAAGAGAATAAATGATATCTCCTTGGAGCAATCTATTCCTAAAGTAGTATCTATTTATGAAGAGAATAGTGAAGATGTCGAGTATGCTTCTATCATATTTCCAGCTGAATTTGAAGAGAATGGAAAGAGAATTTCAGTAATCATAGTAATGGCTCAATCTTATAAAACTAATGAGTATATTACAATATCCCTACCATACAGTATAAAAAATGGCAAAATTTGTGCAAAAGAGTATGAACTTTTAGATTATAGTCCATTTCTTTTAGAGAGTTTGCCAGAGCTTGAAAAGAGCTTTGTAGATGGTCTTTTAAGTTATGGAGATGCAAAAGAGATTTGGGGAAGATAATTTATATCTTATCTCTTTTGTAAATAGTTTCAAAACTACAATACTTGCAAAAATTATGCTCTAATCTTATTTAATTAAAACTTAGATAAAATATTAAAAACTTTTTTAGGTTGATTAATGAAATTAAGAGATATTGATATAGATATTGTATATTTTACTATTGCTGCAATATTTATAACTATTGTATCATTTTCGCTTTATAAGTATGGTTTTCCAATCTATTTAGTATTTTTAATTATTATTCCATTTGTTATACTATTTTTAAAAAAATTAGATATTTATA
This sequence comes from uncultured Nitratifractor sp., assembly GCA_964414305.1. GTDB lineage: Bacteria > Campylobacterota > Campylobacteria > Campylobacterales > Sulfurovaceae > JAADEQ01. Next base: position 3,424 of record CAYPVY010000100.1, on the reverse strand, counting down.
TCAATTTAGATAAACATAAAAAAACTGAATTTTCTTTGGTAAAAAATCCTCTTATAGTTGATAACAATACTTGGCTAGAGTGTGATGATAAGCATAAAGATACATTTGATATGATTACAAAAGTATGCAAAAAGTATAAAACATCTTTTGTTTTACTTAGAATGCAACTTGATGAAATAATTAATATTCGCCATAAAGCTGCAAAAGATGAAGATGCCAAGCAATTTAAAAAAGCTACTGCAGCTATTGAGCTTATAGAAAAACTTCAAGCTAAAGATAAGGTTTTAACCATTAGAGGAGTTAGTCTTAAATATATAGAAAAGCTTGAGGGAGATGAAGAAGAGAGTGATTATGTAGAAAGCACCAAAAATAGTAACCAAGAGGAAGAAAAAGATAACTGCTTAGCAATAGATGGGGAGTTAGCAAAAGATCAATTTGAGGGGTGGTATAAATCTAAACTTGCTGAAGGTATAAAAAATATCTTAACAAGTTGTGAATCAGACAAACTAAAAGCTATAAACCTAATATCAGAAAATCCAGAAATAAGAATAAAAGTAAGAGCATATGTAGGCTTGATTGAAGGTAAATCAGTTGAGATTTTGGATGTAGAAAAGATTAAAAAATCTCATGAATATGTAACTAAAAATACACCTAAAAAATTCTTATCAGATTATGACAAAAAGAAAAAAGAGAAACAAAAAGAGAAGGAGAAAAAGAAAAAAGCTCTAAAAGAGAAGTGGGATTTTGTAATAAAACCGTAACTTTTTCTTAATATATTCATTAAAAAAATCTATATTTTTCTACATAACTCTATTTTTAGGCTATACTATAATATTAAAATCAAAAAAAAAGGATGGATTATGGTTAAAAAAGTATTTATCTCAGCGACTTTAAGTATAGCTTTGAGTGTATCACTAAATGCTGCAGAGTATGTGCTAAAATTTAGTCATGTTGTTAGTGAAAATACTCCAAAAGGTCAAGCGGCGAAATTCTTTGAAAAGCGTTTAGAAGAGCTTAGCAAAGGTAAAATTGATGTTCAAGTATATCCAAATTCTCAACTATATAAAGATAAAGCTGTTTTAAAAGCAATAAAGATGAATAGTGTTCAAATGGCTTGTCCATCATTTTCTAAATTCACAAAAACTATTCCGCAACTAGCACTATTTGATTTGCCATTTTTGTTTAGAGATATGGATCATGTTCATAAAGTTGAAGATGGAGAAGTTGGAGCTAAGTTAAAAGATTTGGTTGCAAAAAAGGGATTTGTAGTTTTGGATTATTGGGATAATGCATTTAAACAATTAACTTCATCTAAAAAAGCTCTAAAAATGCCTGAAGATGCAAAGGGGCAAAAGTTTAGAATTATGAGTTCTAAAGTATTAGAAGAGCAGTTTAAAGCTGTAGGTGCAAATCCACAAGTTATGCCTTTTAGTGAAGTTTACTCAGCACTGCAACAAGGCGTAATTGATGGTCAAGAAAATACAAATTCAAATATCTATACAAAAAAATTCTATGAGGTTCAAAAATATATGACTCTTAGTAATCATGGATATTTAGGATATTTAGTTGTAATGAGTAAAAAGTTTTATGAATCTCTTCCAAAAGATTTACAAGAAGCAGTTAAACAAGCTATGAAAGAGGCAACAGCAAAAGAAAGAGAGTTGGCTGCTAAGCTTGATAAAGAGCAATTTAATAAAATCAAAGAGTATGCTAATAAGACAAAAAAACTTGAAATTATTAAATTAAATGATGAGCAAAGAAAGGCATGGAAAGATGCTATGAGTAAAATATATCCTAAATTTTATGATAAAGATAAAATTGGTAAAGATTTAATTGAAGCTGCTATGAATACTAAGTAGTAATTA
>CAYPVY010000100.1:0-1459 GCA_964414305.1 uncultured Nitratifractor sp. | reverse complement strand
CTTAAAAAAATGGAGATTTTAATGAAATTTATTTTACAAATTAGCAAATTTATTACTGCATTTGGAATTGCTGCTGGTGTTGCCTTAGCTTTTATTAATGTAATTGCAAGATATATTTTTGAATCATCTTTAAGTTGGGCTAGTGAACTTACTATTTATCTATTTTTATGGAGTCTCTTTTTTGGTGCAGTTTACTGCTTTAAAAAAGATGCTCATATTGCAGTAGATGTTTTTACCCAAAAAGCTCCACCAAAACTATATAAAATATTAAATATTTTAACTCTTTTGGTATCTTTAATTTATGTAGTTGCAATTGCATATTATGGATACAAGTATGTTCTTTTATATATAGATTTAGGAGAGGTATCAGTAGATTTGGATATTCCTTTATGGATACCTTATGTAGCTGTTCCAATATCTTTTGCATTTAGTGCTATTGTATTAATAGATAAGATTATTGAAATTATTAAAACTCCACCTGAGAAATTAAAAAGAAAAGATGAAGCATCTATGATTTTAGAAGAGTTAGGTGAAGAGAGATTTATAAAAGAGATAGAGAAGAAAACTGGGGGAATGCTATGAGTATAGCTCTACTTTTTGGACTCTTTTTTGGATTATTAATAATTGGTGCACCTATTGCTATTGCTCTTGGTGCTTCTACATTTATTACACTTGTTACAATGACTTCAACTAGTCCAGTAGAAATTGCTGGTATGATATTTGAAAAGGTAGATAGCTACTCTTTAATGGCAATTCCTATGTTTATTTTAGCTGGAAATTTATTATCAAAAGGAAGCAGTGCTTCTAGAATTATAGAGTTTGCAAAATCACTTGTTGGGCATCTACCAGGTGGTTTACCAATGGCTGCAATTTTTGCAAGTATAATCTTTGCAGCAGTTAGTGGAAGCTCTCCAGCTACTGTTGTGGCAATTGGCTCTATAATGTTTGGAGCAATTGAAGCTGCAGGATATCCAAAAAGATATGCAATTGGCACAATTGCAACAGCTGGAAGTCTTGGCATATTAATACCACCATCAATTGTTTTAATAGTTTATGGTGTAACAGCTGAAGTTAGTATAGGAAAACTATTTATGGCTGGGGTGATTCCAGGTATTATGATTGGTCTTATGATGATGGCTGTAACATATATTGGAGCTATAAAACTTGGATTTAAAAAGAGCAAACCAGAGCCTTGGAATCTAAGGTTAAAAAAATTTAAAGATGCAACCTGGGCTTTAATGACAATAGTTATTGTAATTGGTGGTATATATGGAGGTATATTTACTCCTACTGAAGCTGCTGCAGTTGCTGCTGTATGGGCGTTTTTTGTATCTATGTTTATATATAAAGATATAAAATGGAGAGATTTGTATAGTATATTTCTTGATGCTGGAAAAACATCTGCAATGATTATGTTTATAATTGCAAATGCTATGATTTTTGCACACTTTTTAACTTT
>CAYPVY010000099.1:0-4391 GCA_964414305.1 uncultured Nitratifractor sp. | reverse complement strand
CATAAACTTTTTAAGCCAATGAATCTACTTTTTTCACACAAATATTAGCTACAATATCTCAAAGGAGATAATATGAGAATTTATAAAATATATTTTTTTATACTTATTTTTTCAATATTTGGTTGTGGAAATAATAGTAAAGAGGTAAATAAAACTAAAGAGAAAATCTCAAAAAGCCCTATTAAGCATACTTCAATAAGTATTAAAAATGAAGAGAGTAATAAAAGTAAAGATAGAGTTCTAAATAAATTAGGTATTCAAAAGAGCAGTGATGGAAAGATTATAATTGATCCTAAAAAGACAAAAGAGTTTTTAGAAGGAATGGCTGCTATTTTTGCAAATGAAGCACAAAAGATTAAAAATAAAAATAAAGATTTAACACCAAAAGATTTAGGTGTTGAGGTAAATGGAAGCAAAATAATTATCGACCCACAAAAAGGAAAAAGCTTTTTAGAGGAGTTTAGCAAAGAGTTAGAAGAGGTGGGTAAAGATTTAAAAAAGAGTATTGATGATTTAAATTAATAAAATATATATTTTTTATTTTTGACCGAAATTTTTGGTGGTATTTTTGATTGATTAAAAGCATCATATCCCTCTTTGAGATTTTTCCAAAAACTATACCAATGATTAGATTTATAATTTTTAAGATGCTCCATTTTAAATGGAAATATATGAACATTTACAAACTTTTGTCCATGATATAAGGCATCTGATACTAGCTGATAAATCTCTTCAATATTTTTATCACCCATAGCATAGCATCCAATAGATACGCAACTACCATGCACCATTAGATAGCTTCCAGTTCTATTGTGAGCTTTGTCATATCTATTTGGAAAGCCAAGATTAAATGATAAGTGATATCTACTGTTTGGATTTAGAGAGCTTTTATATACTTTATAAAAACCCTCAGGTGCTTGTTTGTCTCCTTCTTTTAACTTGGGACCAAGTCTTCCTGAGTAATAACAAATAGGATATATTTTAAGTAATTTATACTCTTTTTCTTGTTTTGGTTTTATCCATACTTCTAATATTTTCTCTTTTTTAAAAATTCTAATAAATATATTATCACCGCTAAAGGCATTTAGAGCTTCTAATCTATCCTCTAAACTATTAGTAAGTGCTTGATTTTTATCTGTTTTAGGTATCTTTTTGTTAGAAATTTTTATTTTTGGTGCAGAGGTTTTTGCTAGTGTGGTGTTTTTTGATTGGTAATTAGTAAGATTTATATCTTTTTTATTTTGTCTAGAGTCCATTTTATTGTTAATTTGGCTATATATTTTATATGCAATTATAATTGCAATAATAGATATAAAAAATTTTATAAACTTTTCAAACATTATAGATTAATCTTGCATATTATTTGCAAACTTTTCTACCTCTAATACAAATCTATCTACTAACTTATTTTCAGGTAATTTGGCTACTACTTCACCTTTTACCATAACCATACCAACACCTTTTCCATAAGCAATTGCTACATCTGCATGTTTTGCCTCTCCAATTGCATTTACCACACATCCCATTACTGATACATTAATAGGCTTTTTTATATGTTTTGTTCTTTTTTCAACCTCTGCTACTGCACTTACTAAATCAGCCTCTATCCTACCGCAAGTTGGACAAGAGATAATATTTAGCCCCTCTTTTACTCTCCCGCTATCTTTGAGAATATCTCTAGCAATAGTAATCTCTTCTTCTAGGGCACCTGTAATTGATATTCTCATAGTATCACCAATACCATCAAGAAGCAAAGAGCCAAGACCAATAGCAGACTTAATTGTTGCATGATGTATTGTCCCAGCCTCAGTAACACCAAGATGAAAAGGATAGTTATTAAGAGGGCGAAGCATTCTGTAAGCTTCCACTGTTCTTGGGACATCACTAGCTTTAAGAGATACTTTAATATCACTAAATCCTAAATCCTCTAAGAATTTAATATTATATTCTGCACTAGCAACCATTGCCTTTGCAGTTGGACCATATCTATCTTCAAACTCTTTTTCTAAGCTACCTGCATTTACACCTACTCTAATTGGTAGGTTTCTCTCTTTACAAGCTTTTACTATTTCTTTTATCTTATTTTTATCGCTAATATTTCCTGGATTAAATCTGATAGCATCTACCCATTTTGCAGCTTCTAGAGCTAATTTATAATTAAAGTGTATATCTGCTACCAAAGGCATAGTTGTATTTTGGCTAATCTCTTTTAGGGCTAGAGCAGCTTCCATATCTGGAACTGCCAATCTAACAATATCAGCTCCTACAAATTGTAATCTTCTAATCTGTTCAAGTGTAGCTTGAGTATCTCTAGTATCACTATATGTCATTGATTGCACACTAATTGGTGCATCACCTCCTATTGCAACATCTTTTATATAAATCTTTTTAGTTGGATATCTAGGCTTCACTTTCTACTCACTTTTTGCTTGATTATATCATAAGTTAAGTAAAATCAACAGGATCCATATCAATTTCAATATTTCTATCTTTTTTTATAATATGTAGAGCCTTTAGTAGTTCTACTCTTTTAGAAGACCTAAGTAATATATTAAATCTCCATCTATTAGCAATCTTTTCAATTGGAGCTACTCCATAGCCAACTATTTGTATATTAGAAAATCTATCTAACTCTTGGACTATTTGTGTAGTTAAGCTATTTGCAATATTATAATCTTTGTTTGATATTAAAATTCTAGCAAGATATCTAAATGGTGGATATAACTCTTTTCTAAATTGAAGCTCTTCATCTATAAAAATTTCATAATCTTTTATATATGGTTTGTAGAGTTCTTTTTGAGATGTTTGTATTATTACTTTAGCATCCTTTGTTCTTCCACCTCTTCCTGCAATTTGATGAAGCAAAGCTATAGCTCTCTCTTTTGCTCTATAATCGCTATTTGCCATTATAAAATCTAATCCAGTTATTACAATTAGAGTTATCTCTGGATAATCATGACCTTTTGAGAGCATTTGTGTGCCAACTATTACATTTGATTCTTTATTTTGAACTCTTTGCAAGGCTTTATAAAGTTTATTTGCTGTAGTTATTGTATCTCTATCAAATTGCTCTATTTTTGCTGATTTGATATTTTGCTTTATAAGCTCTGCAACTTCAGCAGTTCCTACTCTTTGTGTTATTAGATTTTGACTACCACAAAAGGTGCAATTTGTTGATATTTTTTGAGTAAAGTTACAGTAATGGCATTGCATCACTCTTTTTTTAGAGTGGATACTCATTCCAATAGAGCAGTATGGACAAGTATGGGTTTTCCCGCAATCTTGACATATTAGATACTTAAAATTTGCACGAGTTGGGACAAATATTAGAGCTTGTTCATTCTTAGATACAACATTATCAATCTCATGTAAAATTTCATAATTTATCTCTTGACCTGGAATAAATTTAAACTCTTTTTTTGATTCTTTGTATGGTTTTTTTATCTTTATAGTTGGGAATTTATAATAGCTAGTAATAAGAGGTGTTGCACTACCCAAAACTACTTTTATATCTAGCTTTTTAGCCATATATATACTTAAGTCTTTTGCATTGTATCTTGGGCGACTCATAGATTTATAGCTATCATCATGCTCTTCATCTACTACAATTAAACCAATATTTTGTATAGGTAAAAATAGGGCACTTCTAGCACCTATTATAATTTTTATTTCACCAGAATATATCTTTTCTAGAGTCTCTTCTCTTCTTTTTTTAGATAGCTTAGAGTGCCAAGATGCTACACACTCTCCAAAATATTTTTCAATTCTTTTTGTTATTTGAGGAGTTAGGGCAATCTCTGGCATTAATATAATTGCACTTTTTCCTTCATTTAATACATTATTAATTAAATGTATATAAATTTCAGTCTTACCAGAGCCTGTTACTCCAAATAGTAAAGATATTTGCTCTTTTTCTATTTGCTTTAGTGCATTTTCTTGAAGAGTGCTTAGTGTTGGAAGTTCTTTTATTTTGCTATTATTAATTGATGTATATTTATTTTTTAATGGATGAAAGAGCCCTATAGCTTCTCCATAAGAGCTAAAATAGTAATCTTTTATAAAACTTGCAATCTCAAGTTGCTCTTTTGAAAAATAAAAATCATCTTTTTCTAAAATATCAAGAGTATCAAAATCTGGTTTATCTACCTCTTCTAATATAACAGCTTTTTTAATAGAGTTTTTTAATGAAACTTTAACAACATCCCCTCTATTTAAAGAGGAGTTATAACTATATGTTAAAATAGGGGCATTGGAATTTAATATAGAGACTTGGTAGTAAAACACTTATAAATACTCCTTAAAAAGTAAAGCATTTAATAATAACTAATTTAAGCTTTACTTTTAGTAAGAGTTAAATAATAGTAGAAATATTAGTGCTCTAGTATATCACA
>CAYPVY010000098.1:0-4424 GCA_964414305.1 uncultured Nitratifractor sp. | reverse complement strand
CCCATAATATCTGTTAAAATTACATAATTATCATTATTTTCTACAATAACACCCATTGCAACACCAGCTGCTAATTTCCTAACTTTTAAATTAGCAGCAACCATTGCAAGAGAGCATCCACAAACTGTTGCCATAGAAGAGGAACCGTTACTCTCTAAAATTTCAGAAACTAATCTAACTGTTTGATTATCATCTAATTCAACTGTTGGCTCAATTGCTCTTTTTGCTAAATTTCCATGACCCAATTCTCTTCTACTTGGTGCACCAATAGGTTTTGCTTCTCCAACGCAAAATGGTGGAAAGTTGTAGTGAACCATTAAATTCTCATTTTGAACAGTATTTTGAGTTAATAGTTCATACATTTGTGCATCTTTTTTATCACCAAGAGTCGCAGTAACTAATGCTTGGGTCTCTCCTCTAGTAAATAGTATTGAACTATGTGTAGAAGGTAGAATATTTGATTCAATTGAAATAGGGCGAACCTCATCTAATGCTCTTCCATCTAATCTCTTTCCATTTAGAAGCATAGATCTAACTTTTTGTCTCATAATATGGTTAAAGGCTCTATTGATATCTCCAATTTCATAATTTAATCCATTACTCTCTATCTTTTCTAAAATTTTATCTAAAATAGTATCTAAAATATCAGCACGTTCACTTTTTGACATCTTTTTAATAGCGCTATTGATATCATCATCAAAATTGTTAATAATAAAATCTACAATTTGTTGATTTATATCTTTTTTGATAATTTTAATCTCTTCTTTATTTTTATAAGGTGCAAATTTTTTGGCATATAGATTACTTGCTTCATCAATATTCTTAGTAATTTCTTTTAGGATTGATATTAACTCATCTTTATCTAATTCATTAACTTTACCATTAGTTGATATAGTTCTCATCTCAATCATTGCAATATCTTTACCACTTCCAACTACAAGTAGATCTAATGGGCTGTTATTTAACTCTGATAATGTAGGATTAATTACAATTTTCCCATCTTTTTTTGCTACTCTAACTCCAGCAATAGATTTTTTAATAGGTAAAGATGAAACTAAAAGTGCTGCATTAGCTGCATGTAAAGCTGCTATTTGTAAATCTACTTCACTATCACTGCTTAATACCATAATTGTAATTATTACATTTTGTGAAAAATCTTTAGGAAATAGAGGACGCAATGCTCTATCAACTATTCTTGAAGTTAATGTCTCAAAATCTCCAGGTTTTGATTCTCTTTTAATAAATCCACCAGGAATTTTTGCAGCTGCATATGACTTTTCAATATATTGAACTGTCAATGGTAAAAAATCTTCATCAACACTCTCTTTATCAACTACAACAGTTGCAAGTAAAACTGCATCTTTTATCCTATAAAGAACTGCTCCATCAGCTTGTTTTGCTACTTTGTTAAATTCATAACTCTCTTTTAAATTATTTATTTCGATATGTTCAATACTACTCAATTTTAAATCCTTTAAAATTTTATAATTTTTATATTACTGCTATATATTGAAAAATATATAAAAATAGATAATAAAAAAATTTATCTTTTGGAATTTTAGCTAAAATATGCTTATGGTCTAAATTGTTTATGATGCTCTAATGAAGGAAGTTGTTTATTTATCTCATCATCATCAAAAGAGTATCTAAAATTTTCAATATATTCCATTAATGTTTTATATGCTTCATTAATTTGCATCATTTTAGTCTCATCTTTATATATGTCTGGATGATACTTTTTTGCAAGCATTTTATATTGCTTTTTAATATCATCTTTTGTAATAAATGGTGGTAACTCTAAAATCTCTAAAGCTTTTTTTATTTTATTAATTTTTATCCTCCAAATGGAATTAATTTAAATTCAAATTTAATATATTTATTACTAATTGAGCCATTACTTCCATCTTTTTTAATTACAGGTCTTACATTTTCACCAATTCCTAAATTAACTTTCCAACATTTTCTTTGATAAAATGTATCTATTTCCCAATTTTTTAGAATATGATTTTTAATATTATAAGCTACTGATGCATTAAATTTTAAATTTTTATTGTAGTTATAATATGCAGTTAAACTCAACTCTCTTGTAATTGTTTGAAAACTAAGCAAATCTTTTTTCCATAAATAACCTAAAGTAAAACCATATTTTGACTTATTATAGCTTATACTATTGTATATATCTGTAGCTTGATTGTGAATAAAAGAGTAATCTAATTTAGAGTAAAATGAGTAGTGTTTATAATTTAGTGTTAACTCTTGTGTTAAGTCTCTAACTCTATTTTCTGTTGGATAATAGTTTAATTGTAATATGTAATCTAAATTTAAATCAAAATTTGTATTTAATATCTGATGGGTTCTAAAAGTAATTTTAGAGTTAAAAGGTATATCATCAACAAAATTAATTTTTAAGTCATTTGGAATTTGAGAGTATTTCATATAATTTTGTGATAGTATATTGCTCTTTGTATAGGTAGCACTATACATTGATACTAAAGTTCCAAAGGAATAAGAGTTTATTAAATCTATATTTAAACCAATAGTTAAATTAGATACAATAGAACTATATTTTTTCTGATTTAGTGGAACATTATAAAAGTCATATCCAGTTGCAACTACTTCATTTGATATGTTTATACCAAGTAAATTATCAAAAAGAGAAAAATGAAAATCAATAGGTAACCTTGCAGAGACTTTTAGCGCTTTAGAACCACTCTCTCTTGTATAGTTTGTAATTTCAGTTTCAAATGTATAAGATAGATTATTATAAATTAAATTTTTATAAGGTAATTTAAAATCTAATTCTGGAAGAATCTGTATGGTATTAGCATTACTATCTTTTGTTGTATCTTTAAAATATCTAAAATAAATCCCACTATAAAAGTATCTATTTTTTATATAGTAATTTAATCTTGATTCATAAAATGAACCAAGCTTTAAATGACTTATCTTATCCTCTATTTGTAAATTTGTATATTCATTATCATTTAAATATATTCCATTGATATATAGTTTATTTTCATATCCATTTTTTGATAAATAATCAATTAAAGAGTTATTTATATATAAAAGTTCAGCACCATAGTGGTTACTATATTTTAAATTATATTTTTTTTGAAAGCTTCTTTTATCTTTAAAATATCCAACTTTTATCTTACCAAATGAATCTTTATTATCTACAAACCTATATGTTGCAAAGATTCCATAACCTCTATTTGTTCTAATTTGTGGGTCAAACTCTAAATCTTGGCTTTTATCTATTGCCCAATATATTGGTTGAGAGTATAAAAAGCCCTCTTTATTTATATATTTAAAGGTTGGAAAGAGTAATCCACTTCGTCTCTTTTTTGATAGTGGAATGTACATATAAGGTAAGTAAAGAATAGGAAAATCTTTTGCATAAATTGTAGCATTATATAATTTTAATTCATCGCTTTTTGTATTGTATTTTGCTTTTTTAAAACCTATTTTCCAGTCTGGATTTATAACTTCACAACTTGAAAATAGTGCATTTTGTAAATAGATATTATTAGCTAATTTAGTAGCTTTTAATGCAGATATCCAAATTTCATTTTTATTAATTTCAAAAAAGTATTTAAAGGTTGTTTTTTTATTATCTAAATTAACTTGCAACTCTTTTGCATTTACTCTTTTACCGCTGCTATCTATTAAAATTACATCATTTTGAAGAGTTAAAATTTTAGTATCTTTATTATAAAAACCATTTTTTGCAGTTAAAATTTTATTATTATAATTAACTAAAATATCACCACTAATTGTTACATTATGCTCATTTTGACTTATGTTATTAGCATAAATTTCTATATTATTTAATTTATCTGCATTTATGTTTAAAATAGATAATGTTGCAATAAGTGATATTTTTATAGGTTTATTTAACATCTATAACAACACACTTTGAAATTTTATCATGCAGCGTTTGATTCTTTGGTGAACCAAATGCAAATATAAATGTAATATAAAGAAGCATCTCACCAATCTCTCTTACTATAGCCCTTATAAAGGCTCTTGACCAAGAGATAGTTTGTGTTGGATTATCCTCATCAACAGCTTTTATTTTAACAATATATTTTCCTATAGTTGCTCCATTTAATCCAATAAAAAATGTATGATACATAATTTTCAAAACAAAAACTACCCAACTATATTCCATTACAAAAAGACTCATACTCTCTGGAGTAGTTAAAGATGATATTTGATTATAAAAAATTATAATAAACAGCAAAGATATAATCATATCATCAATAAAAAAAGCTATACTTCTTTTTGTAATTGATGCATATTTTATAGATTCCATTTTACTCACTTAATGCTTGATATGCAATATCCATTCTGCATTTTTTACCCATAAAATGCACTTGACCAACAAGCATATATGCTCTATCTCTTGCTTCTTTAATAGTGTC
>CAYPVY010000097.1:0-4427 GCA_964414305.1 uncultured Nitratifractor sp. | reverse complement strand
CTATCTCTAAATTCATATGCTGTTGTTTGGAAAATAGGCACACTCATAGAACCATCTTCACCTTTAGTATATCCATATTGAACTGCCAGAGTTTTATCATTCATTTTTTACCCCACTTTTATTACATTATCACTTTATTTTCACAAAAAATAGATATAATTACGCCAACAATTTAGGAGTATATTTTTTATGAAAATATTTATATTGATTATATCATTAATTTCATTTACTTTTGCAAACTATATACAAAAAGGTAATTATAAAATTGATTATACCTATATAAATATGCCTACTTCTCCTGAGAATGGAAACTTAAGATACTCAGTCATATTAAGAAGAGATTTTATCTCAAAAGTAGTTGATTTAAAAAATGCTAAAATAATTGATTCTAATAGTGCAGTAGGTTTAGATAGTGTAATTGATGCCCTTAGAGGAGAAAATAAAAATTTAGATATATATAAAAAACATAATAGTTATAAAATAGTTCCAAAAGATAATCCAAATAATATAATTATAGTAAATTCAATTGAAAAGATAAACTATAACTATAATTTAGATATTACAAAAGAGAGAGAAAAAGAGTTAAATAGAAATTACAATAGTTGGCTTCGTATGGGAATAAAATCATATACAATAACCATATATGATAGTAGATTCAAAAGATTGTATCCAGAAGGTGTAATACTAAAAATCAAAAATGACAAAATTATAGAGGCAAAAGATGTAAGAAGCCAAAATAATATATCTATAGACAAGAAGCTCTATCCAACACTAAAAAAACTATTTGGAATTGCAAAGTGGGGTATAAAAGATGCTATAATTGATTATGATATAAACTATTTTTATCCATCAATTATTAAACTAAAAAATGGTATAACTATTTATAGTTATAATTTAAAACCTCTTTAATTTTAAAAACCCTAGTGCAAAAAATAAAAATATATATAATATAAAATTCAAAGATGCTCCTACTCTTCTAACTCCAGTTTTATATGCTGGATCATTTGGATATATATCAAAAATTGCATAATTTTTATAGTTGAAACTATAGTTATTTAGTGGTGTTATTCCACCTATTCTAAACCAACCATTTGCTCTACCTCCCCAACCCCAATTAAAATGAAACAAATAACCATCATTAACTCTTTTATATCCATCACATACAAAAACATGCACAATATTTCCCTTTCCCTGATATAATATAGGACTTCCTCTATCTAAACTTTGCACTAACTTATATATCCATTCATCATCATTTTGTCTTTGAACTATACCAGATGTTGTATATCTAAAATTTCTTCTTAAAGCACTATTAGCACTACTTAAATAAGCCGATGAATTATAAGGACCATAATTCATATTTACCGCAACACCTGCATGATAAATATTTCTTGCCTTTTCCAAACTACTCCAACTATATGATGTTTTACCAAAATCAACACTAAGTCTTCCATATTCAGGATGAGAAGCTGGTATATATGAGTTTGAGCCTATTCCTCTAGGTGGCCATGCAAAATAGTTCATAACTTGTGCCATAGCTGTAGCTACACATCCGGTTGGGACATGACCATTACCCTCAATAGATCTACTATCTCTTGGAGTATATTCATTATAACCTCTTCCTTGTCCCCAATTTGTTCTAAGTAGAGGTCCTACGCTTTTATTTTGAGCAGAAGTAAGCCTTAAAGCAGGAGTTTTAACTAAAGATATATTCTTTTTATTTTTCAATAATTTTTTTGACTTTTTAAGCTCTTTTGATATTTCACTTAACCACCATTTAAATTGTGGAGGTAGATTATTTTTATCTAAATATCCATTATTAGAATATGCCAATACATTTGAATTTATATCATTATCAGATACTATTATCCATCCACCACCTTTAAAATTGAATATATAATATGGTTCATTTGATATTTCTCTTCTACTAATAAAAGAATATCTATTATTGTCAATAATATTTATATCTCTATTTTCAATATTTTTTATCCACGATTTTGCAATATTTTTAGCACTATTTATATCTATATCTTTTGCAAATATATTAATATAAAATGCAATTAAAATAAAGACAAATAATCTCATTCTCAAAATTACCTCCTAAAATAGACATATAATATACTACAATATAGCAACTTATATATCTACTTTATATGTAAAAAAATTGTCTTATTAATATTTTTAAAATATAGAAAAGAAACAAATAAATATAAAAACTTATAAATAAAATTAAACTAATTAAAATATTATTAATTTAAATAAGATATTTATGCTACAATAAAAGCTCAATAAAACAAAGGAAATAAAATGGCAACAATTGCATTAACAAGTGAAAATTTCAACGAGATTGTAGAAAATAATGATATCGTTGTAATTGATTTTTGGGCTGAGTGGTGTGGACCTTGTAAACAGTATGGACCTATATTTGAAAAAGTATCAGAAGAATTCCCAGATGTAGTATTTGCAAAGGTAAATACTGAAGAGCAACAAGATTTAGCTGCATACTTTCAAATCCAATCAATTCCTACTACTATAATTATTAGAGAAGGAATAGGTATTTTTCAACAACCAGGTTTATTACCAGAAGAGGCTCTAAAAGATGTTATTACAAAGGTAAAAGAGCTTGATATGAATGAGGTTAGAGCTGAAATTGAAAAAGAACAATCTCAAAATAATTAAATTAAAGGCATAATAATTATGCCTTTTTTACAAATTCTTGTTTTAATTTTATAGCTCCTACTCCTGGAACTTTACAATCAATATTATGACCATCATTACTTTCAACTAATCTAATTGATTTTATTTTTGTTCCTACTTTTATGCCATTAGAGCTACCTTTTACTTTCAAATCTTTAATTACTGTAACACTATCGCCATCTTGCAAAATATTACCAAAAGCATCTTTTACTACCAAAGTATTGCTACTATCATCATCTTCTTCTTTTGGATTCCACTCATATGCACACTCTGGACATATTATTAAATCCCCATCTTCATAAGTATATTCACTACCACATTTTGGACAACTTGGTAAATTTTCCATATATCTTCCTTTTATAAAATATTAAAATTATAGTAAGTTATTGCTTTAAAAATAAAATGAAGATATTTAAATTAAAAGATTTAAGCTAAATATTTACTAAAAATTATTTATATCTTTTTGCTCCAAAGCAATAACAACCTCTTTATATAACTCTTTTAATTCATCTCTTTGTTCTAAATCAACCTCATAATATTCAAGACATTTATCAAATACTTCATATACACTTAAATCTTGCAAAGTAATATCATAATCTCTTTTTAAACTTTTATTTGTAAATTTTTTACTCTTTATTCTTAAAATTTCTATTTTACTATTTTGTATATAATCATTTAAAATTCTGTTTAAATCTCCTGGAATAGTATCTTCTTCATAAATTATCTCAACCCAAATAGGTTTATCACTATTTTTTAATTGAGTCAATCTTTGTTTAATATATTCTAAATCGCCTTTTATTTGCTCTAGTTCTTGAAATTTTGGAACATCTAAAGTTGAAATATTAATTTTATCTTCAATATCTAAAATAGTTATACTCTTTTGTTGATTTGCCTCATTAAATCCCATAGCAAGTGGAGAGCCACTATATCTTATATACTCTTTACCACTCACACTTTGAGGAATATGTAAATGCCCAAGAGCTACATAATCAAAAGCCTCACTAAATATATCAACCCCAACATTAGATATATTCCCTACATAAAGCTCTCTAACACCATCTCCAACTTTTGTATTCTCTCCAGTTACAAACATATGTCCCATTGCTATTATTTTTTGAGATGAATCTTGTAAATTTATTGCATAATTTGCAATATCTTGATAATGTTTTTTGATTCCATATATTAGCTTTTCTTCTCTCTCTTGCAAATTTTCTCCATAGCTAACATCTCTTAACTCTCTATCTCTCAAAAATGGAACCGCACAAATTATAATCTCTTCTTTTCCAACTTTTAATTTTAAAACCTCTTTTGTGATATCATCAATATTAGCAACTACATATATATTTAAAAACTTTAAAATCTCTTTTGGAGCTTCTAAAAATGAAACTGAATCATGATTACCAGCAGTTATAACAATATGTTTACATACTCCATCTTTTGCTACATTATATAAAAAATCAAAATATAATTCACTTGCTTTATTACTGGGATTAGTTGTATCAAATATATCTCCACTAATTAATAAAATATCGATACTCTTTTCTTTGATAGTTAATTGCATCCAATTTAAAAATTTCTCATATTCATTGTATCTATTTTTACCATATAGGTTGTTTCCAATATGCCAATCTGAAGTATGCAAAAGTCTCATAAATATCCTAGTTTATAAAGTTAAATTATTATATTAAAATATACTTAACAAAAGCAAATAAGTATCATTAATATACTTT
>CAYPVY010000096.1:0-4516 GCA_964414305.1 uncultured Nitratifractor sp. | reverse complement strand
ATTTTATTAGAATATTCTTCACAATTAAACACTTTTTTTTGTTATAATATAATAAATCTTTTCATTATAAGGGAAGTATATGAGTATAATAAAACAAATATATATTATAACTTTTATAATAACTTTTAGTTTATCATTAAATTTTGCATCAGATCATTTTAAATTATATAAATTTAAATCTGGAATGGTTTATTATGATGTAAAGACTTCAAGTTTTGATAACAGGTTTAAATCTCAAGTAGAAGGTATAGCAAGGCTTATATTTGACAATTGGGGTGCAAAAGAGTTAAAAGAAGAGGATGTTAGCGAGGTTCAAGCAGGTGATTTTAATGAATCAAAGAGTCGTCATACATTATATCTAGAAGATAATGCAACAATTTATAGTGTAGATTTTGATGAAAAAAAGATTTATAAGAGTAGGGATTTGGATTTGTTAACTGCTATAGTTCAAAAGAAAGATTTATCAGATGAGAGTATAAAATCTTTAGAGAGATTAGGTGCTAAAAAAGTAGGTGTAGAGAAAATAGCAGGTTATGAGTGTGATGTATGGGAATATAATGATCAGCAAATTTGTCTTTATAAGGGAGTCCCTTTAAAAATTGTTATTAAAAATGCTGGTTTTATAAGCACCAGAGTTGCGGTAAAAGCATCATTTGATATTCCTATTCCTCCTAAAGAGTTTGAGTTGCCACCATTTAGTATAGAAGAGGATAAATCATATAGTAGCAATAAAGCTGCAATTATAAGAACACAAGATTATATAAATTCTATATTAGAATTAAAAAGAGAGATGAAACAAAAAGGAATTAATTTAGAAGATAAAAACACTTCTATTAATCCTGATTTAGAAAAAGATATTATAAATGCACTTGGTAAAAGATATTTAGAGAAACAGAAGAGATATTTACCATCTCTAATTGAAGAGATGAAAAAAGCAAAAGAGTGCATCAAAAAAGCTAAAACTACAAAAGAAGCACAAGCTTGTATGAAAAGAGTTGAAGAGATTAATGATATGTTAGGAGATAGCACACCAAAATTTGATTTTGAAAATTTAGATGATTCTAAAAAGAAAATAGCAATTGATGAACTTGATAGAGAGATAAAAAATAGTGAAGTAACAGCAAATTGTGTTAAGAAATTCAATAAAACAACAGATGTTATAATATGCACAGAAGGTAAGCTTTTACCAAATGAGAGTTCAAATAGTGATATAAACGATAGCACTAATATTCAATAGTTAAAATAGAGTATTATTGATACTCTATTGGGTCTTTTATTTTAGCCTCTTCAAAGCCTTTTAACCTTAGCCTACAGCTATCACAAACACCACAAGCTTTATCTTCATTTTTATAGCAGCTCCAAGTATGCTCTAACTTAACTCCAATCTCTATAGCTTTTTTAACAATATCTTTTTTACTTAAGTGAATTAGAGGTGTTTTGATTTCTATATTAAATCCATCGTTTAATCCTAAATTTATAGCTTTTTGTATAGCTTCTATAAAACTCTCTCTACAATCTGGATAACCGCTACTATCCTCTTCAACAACTCCTATAAATATCTTTTTTGCTAAATATTTTTGTGCTATAGCAGCAGAAATTGATAAAAATATACCATTTCTATATGGAACATATGTGATTGGAACACCTGGTTTTATACCATCAGTTGGAACTTCGATATTTGTATCAATTAAAGCAGTTGAGCCAATTTGTTTAAAAAAGTCTAAGTCAATTACAATTTTTTCTTTTGCATCCAAATCTGATGCAATCAAATTAAAAGCCTCTAGCTCTTTTTTTTGCGTTCGTTGAGAATAATTGAAATGCACAGCTATAATATCATATCCACTATCTTTTGCTAATTTAGCAGCAACTGCACTATCCATTCCACCAGAAATTATGCAAATAGCTTTTTCTTTACTCATTATATTGCCTTTTTTTATTATATTTTACTTTAAATTAGATAAAATATGCAGATGATTTTATTAGATAACCAAACAGATTATAAAATTAATTTGCAATTTTTAGAAAATATTGCAAATTATTTAAATGTTGATAGAGATATTGAACTTTTGATTGTAAATAACAATACAATTAAAAGTTTAAATCAAGAGTATAGAGGTATAGATAAAGAGACGGATGTATTAAGTTTTCCTTTAGAAGGTATTGGTGATTTACCTTTGGGTTCAATTGTAATTTCTATAGATAAAGCTAAAGAGATATCTACAAAACTTGGACACAATATTGATGATGAACTTGCTTTACTCTTTATTCATGGTCTTTTACATTTACTAGGATATGACCATGAAGTTGATAACGGTGAGATGAGAGATGAAGAAGAGAGAGTTATAAAAGAGTTTAACTTACCATTAAGTTTAATTGTAAGAAATCAAGGAGGGGTTTAGTGTTGGTTTATATTATATTTATTGTTTCTTTAGCAGTTTTAATTTATGGGGCAGATGTTATAATAGAACAAGCAGGTAAAATTGCTTTAAAATTTGGTATTTCAGAATATCTAATTGGTGCAACATTGATTGCTTTGGGGACATCATTGCCAGAGATGGCAGCAAGTGTAAGTGCAAGTTTAAACAATAAGCCAGAATTAGCAATATCTAATATTGTTGGTAGCAATATATTAAATATTACCTTAGTATTGGGATTAGTTTTGGTTTTGGCCAGGGGTATTAACCCTAGAAGAGATTTTTTTGAGAAGGATAGCTCTTGGGCATTATTTCCGGTATTAATTTTTATAGCAGCAGTTTTAAATGAAGGGATTAGTAGATTTACTGGATTTGCATTTATAATGCTTATGGGGGCATATATATTGTTTTTATTAAGGTATGATAAAGATACTTTAGAGTTAGCCGATATCGATAAAGATGAATTAAATAAAGAGTTTAATTGGTTAAAAACTATTGGGTTATTAATAGTTGGGTTTATAATGGTAGTTTATGGTGCTGATTATACAGTTGATAGTGCTAGTAAAATTGCAAAATCTTTTGGTGTAAGTGATTGGGTTGTAGGAGTAGTTTTAGTAGCATTAGGAACTTCATTGCCTGAGCTTGTAGTCTCAATTAGTGCAGCTATTAAAGGTAAAGCTGATATGGCAATAGGTAATATAATAGGCTCAAATATGGCTAATATTACTATAGCTTTAGGTGCTGCTGCAGTTGCCAATCCAATAAATTTAGATTTTAGTAAATATATTTATGATATTGCAATTATGTTAATAGCTACTCTTATGTTGGTATTTATAACTGCAAACAAAATGTATTCAAAACCAGCAGGTATTTCACTTTTGGTATTACTGTTGATATTTATGGAGCATACTATCAAAAGTATAGTATAGATTTTAATTAATTGCTATATGTAAAAGTTACATATAGCTTTTATCTAATTTTGGCACTTTGAACAAATACCATAAATATTTAATTCTATATCATTAAACTCAAAATTATTCTTTAGTGATATACTTTTTGAAATATTATTAATATCATTATCTAATTTAATATCTTCTACATATCCACACTCTTTGCAAACCAAATGTGCATGTCTATCTTTTGTAACTTCATATTTTGATTTAAAGTTATTTAATGCTACTTCTTTTAGTATATTTTTTTCTAGAAGAGCTGTAACATTTTTATACACAGTTGCTAAAGACATAGTTGAGTGTCGTTTTTTTGCTATTTCATATATCTCATCAATATTTGCATGTCCTAAAGATTCTATAGCACTAAGAATCTCTAATCTTTGAGGAGTTGCTTTTAAATGGTAAGTTTTTAATAGTTCTAATGTTCTTTTTTGCATATTTTACTCTTGGTGATGAGCTCTTATAGCTCATCTGCATGTTTCGAAAGGTATTCAGCCACACCTTGACTATCAGGCTTCATACCTTCATCACCTTTTGTCCAACCAGCTGGACAAACCTCACCATGCTCATTTGTAAAAATCATAGCATCTACCATTCTTAGCATCTCATCTACATTTCTTCCTAGTGGTAAATCATTGATTACTGCGTGTCTTATAGTTCCATCTTTATCTATTAGGAATGAACCTCTAAGAGCTACTGAATCATCTAATAATACATCATAATCTCTTGCAATTTGTTTTGTCAAATCAGCTACAAGAGGGAAATTTATTCTACCAATCCCACCTTTTTCAACTGGTGTTTCTCTCCAAGCAAAATGGCTAAATTGACTATCAACAGAACATCCTATAATATTAACACCTCTATCGGTAAACTCTTTTGCTCTATGTGAAAATGCAATAATTTCACTAGGACATACAAAAGTAAAATCTAAAGGATAAAAGAAAAGAACTGCTCCATTTTCTCCTAAATTTTGATATAGATTAAAGTCTTCAACTATTTGTCC
This sequence comes from uncultured Nitratifractor sp., assembly GCA_964414305.1. Classification (GTDB taxonomy): domain Bacteria; phylum Campylobacterota; class Campylobacteria; order Campylobacterales; family Sulfurovaceae; genus JAADEQ01. Next base: position 149 of record CAYPVY010000096.1, on the reverse strand, counting down.
ATCTGCTAAAACAGCAGTTGCTGTAAAATCTGGTGCTTTTTTAGTAACTAACATTTTTTGTCTCCTAATTAATAATTTTTATTTGTATTTAAATTTTATCATTTAAAACTTAAAATAAGTTTAGCATAACTTCTAAATATTTAAATTTT
>CAYPVY010000095.1:0-4539 GCA_964414305.1 uncultured Nitratifractor sp. | reverse complement strand
GCATTTTTACCAACTATTGCTTTGTTTGGTTGAGGTTCAATCCCTGTGATTGTAGCTATCATTCTACTTGTTGGGTAAATCTCTTTTGTATTTATGGATGTCTCTACATTGTTAAAGACATCACTTCTTACTTTTAGTGCCATAACAATCTCTTCTAATGCCGCATTTCCTGCTCTCTCACCCAAGCCATTAATTGTGCATTCAACTTGTCTAGCCCCTGCTTCTATTGCAGCTAAAGAGTTAGCTACAGCCAAGCCTAAATCATTATGGTTATGCACAGATATAATTGCACGATTACCAATATACTCTTTCATTTGAGTTATCATATCTTTTATCTCATTTGGCAATCTAATTCCTACAGTATCTGGTAAATTTATAGTTTTTGCACCAGCTTCAATTACAGCATCACTTATCTCTTTTAAAAATTCAATATCACTTCTTCCAGCATCTTCGCAACTAAATTCAACATCATCAACAAAGCTTTTAGCTAATTTAACTGCTTCTACTGCTCTTTTTATGACTTCATCTGGAGTCATTTTTAATTTATACTCCATATGAATAGGACTTGTTGCAATAAAGGTATGAATTCTTTGTTTTGAGGCTGGTTTTATTGCTTCACCAGCTTGAATAATATCATTTTCTAAAGCTCTTGCAAGTGAACAAACAGTAGAGTTTTTAACCACTTGGGCAATTTGGTTTATTGCTTCAAAATCCCCTTTACTTGCTGCTGCAAATCCTGCTTCTATAACATCTACTCCTAATTTTTCAAGTTGCAAAGCTATTTGAATCTTCTCTTTTGTATTCATTGATGCACCTGGGCTTTGCTCACCATCTCTTAATGTTGTATCAAAAATTATAATTTTCTCTTTCATGATATTTACCTTTTATTATTTTATTTTTTGTTTTTATTTGTGGATTTAATTTAATGTGAATTGAGTTTTATTATAAAGAGAGCAGAAGAATAGAAGAAGCTTTGTTGAATGGTTTTTTAAACATTTTTGATGTAATAGTAAAATACATACAAAACTCCTTCTTTATTTTAATTTATTAACATAATAGCTAAGTTTATATTAAATTTAACCAAAAATTAAAATTTTTTTTATATAATTTCATCCATTAATTAAGATTTGTTTGCTGTCTCGCATCGGGCGTTGCAGTGGATAAATTAATTTTGAGGAAAAGTTATGAGAAAAGGTATCCATCCAAATTATGTAAATTGTAAAGTTACATGTGCTTGTGGTAATAGTTTTGAGGTTCAATCTATAAAAGAAGAGATGACAATAGATATTTGTAATGAGTGTCATCCATTCTTTACTGGCTCTGAGAAAATTGTTGATACAGCTGGTAGAGTTGATAAATTTAAGAAAAAATATAAATTATCTTAATATTTATAATCCCCTTTTTGGGGTGATTTTATGCTAACCCTTCTTCCTACTCCTATTGGTAATATTGGCGATATAACTTTTCGAGCTTTAGAGATTTTAAATAATTGTGATTTAATACTTTGTGAAGATACTAGAGTTACTAAACAATTATTAAATATTTTAAAAGATAGATATGATTTTAATTATCCAAATGCGGATATTATCTCTTTTCATGAACATAATGGCAAAGAGAGACTAGAACAGATAGGATATAGATTAAAAGAGCAAAATGTAGTATATATGAGTGATGCAGGAATGCCAGCTATTTCAGACCCTGGACAACTTTTGGTAGAGTTTTGTCAAAGAGAGTATATTGAGTATGATGTAATACCTGGAGCTAGTGTTGCACCACTAATATATGCTGCAAGTGGTTTTGAGAGTGGAAAGTTCTATTTTTATGGTTTTTTGCCTAAAAAAGGTAAAGATAGAGAAAACGAGTTGAATACTATTATTAGTAGTGGCTTAGATACAATAATTTATGAAGCACCTCATAGGATTTTAAAACTTTTAGAAGAGATTTGTAATATAGATGAAGATAGAGAGTTGTTTGTTGCAAAAGAGCTTACAAAAAAACATCAAAGATATTTTAGAGGTTTGGCAAAAGATATATTAACTCAGCTAAAGAGTATATCAACTAAGGGTGAGTGGGCTTTGGTGATAAAGGGGGTAGAGAGTGAGTTTAAAACTCTTGATTTAAATGAGATTAAATCATTAGATATTCCACCAAAAGCTAAAGCAAAACTAATATCTAAATTGAGTGGAAAATCAATTAAAGAGTGTTATGAAGAGTTGCTAAAGATTTAGTAAAAAAAGGGTAAAATCTCGTATGATTATTTATGGAAAACAAGCAGCTCTTTATGCACTTAGAGAGCATAGTGATAAAATATTAACAATTTATCTTACTAAATTGTCATTATTGCCAAAAGATTTGCTCAAAAAGTATGGCTCTAAAATTAAAACAATAGAGAATAAGTGGGCTCAAAAGTTAAGCAAAGGTGGCAATCATCAAGGAATAATTGTTGAGATGGATGAGGTTGAACCTCCATCTATTGATACATTAAAAAAGGGTGATTTTTTGGTGATTTTAGATGGTTTAACAGATGTTGGTAATATTGGAGCAATAATTAGAAGTGCTTATGCACTAGGTGCTGATGGGGTGTTTGTAACTGGATTGAAGCAGATAAATATGAGTGGAATTGTAAGAGCAAGTTCAGGTGCTGCACTTAGTTTAGTGCCAGTTATATATAACAATATTTTAGATTTGATAAATGAGCTTCATCAAGTTGGCTTTTTGATATATGGAGCTGATTTGGATGGAGAGCCTTTGCAAAATGCTCTTTTTAATAAAAAAAGAGTTCTTGTTTTGGGTAGTGAGGATAGAGGTATCTCAAAAAGAGCAAAAGAGAAGATTGATAATATATATAAAATAGAGATGAAAAGAGATTTTGATTCTTTAAATGTTAGTGCTGCAGCAGCAATATTTTTACATAGGATGAGTTATGCAATTAAATGAGTTAGTAAAAGATTATTCAATAGATACAATATCACAAAAGACAAAAATACCAAAAGAGGTATTAGAAAAGTTAATAGAAAAAGATTGGAAAGCACTAAAATCAGCTACAAAAGCAAAAGGTTTTTTAAAGATAATTGAGAGAGAATTTGATGTTGATTTTAGTGAAATAAAAAATGAGATAGATGAGTTCTTTTCATCTAACAAAGATGAGATTCCAAATAGACCAATAGATTTAGTAGATGCTCAAAGTGTAGATAATAGTAGCAAAGTGGTTACAAATATATTAGGTTTTATTGCAATTATATTTGTTTTATATGCTATATGGTTTTATTTTTTTAAACCAAAACAGATTCAACAAAACTCAACACAAGATATTAATAAGAGTGGATTAGTAGAAGAGAGTATAAATAAAGTAAAAAATATAATAGGTAGCTCTTCTAGCTCTTCAACTAAAGCTAATAATACAACTACACAAAAAGAAGAGTCTATTGATAAAAAGAGTGAAACTAACAATAGTTTAATAAATAGCTCTAATAATACAACTAAAATAGAAAAGAAGTTTGATATTACTATGGATGTTAAAAAGAGTGAAGATAAAAAAGTAGAAAATGAAATAAATAGCAGTGCAAAAGAAGTGATAAAACCTTTAGAAGAGAATAATACAATTAAGCAAGAAGTTGAAACACTTTTAGTAGAAAATAAGAGTAATAGTCAAAAGAGTAAAGAAAGTATTACACAAAATATTGCAGATGATAATATGAGTAATAATTTACAAACCTCAAATAGTGAAGAAAATATTAGCATTAGTGAAGATAAAAATCAAAGTGTAGTATCTAATGAAATAAATAGTAGTAATATAGATAATAATCAAGATAGTATAAAAGAAAATTTAAATGAACAAGCAAGAGCAATAGATAGCTTTACGATAGACCCAAGAGGCAATAATATTTGGATAGGCATATATGATATTGATAAAAATAAAAGATATGTAAAAGTAACTAATGTGCCATATACATTTAAAAATAGTGGAGATAAAATAGCTGTAGTTACTGGACATAATAAATTTAAAATTGTTACAAATACAGGAGTTACTAAAAACTTCTCAAAAAAAGGGCAAAAAAGTCATAAAGTATATATTTTAATTAGCGATGGGAAGATTAAAGAGTTAAATGAAGTAGAGTATAAAAGAGTTACCAAAAGAAGGGCTTGGTAAATTTAGGGAGTAGATATGTTTGATGAGATAAGATTTAATAAAATAGATAGATTGCCAAAGTATGTTTTTGCTGCAGTTAATGATTTGAAGATGGCAGAACGCCGAGCTGGTGCTGATGTTATTGATTTTTCGATGGGAAATCCAGATGGACCAGCATTTAAACCAGTTATAGAAAAACTAGTAGAATCAGCAAGAAAACCACACACTCACGGATATAGTGCAAGTAAGGGTATATATAAATTAAGACTTGCAATTTGTAATTGGTATCTAAAAAAGTATGAAGTAGTTTTAGACCCAGAAACAGAGGCTGTTGCAACTATGGGTTCTAAAGAGGGGTATGTGCATTTGGTTCAAGCTATTACAAACCCTGGAGATGTTGCAATTGTGCC
>CAYPVY010000094.1:0-4554 GCA_964414305.1 uncultured Nitratifractor sp. | reverse complement strand
TTTTTTTGCAATTAAATTGTAACTTATAATAACTTTAATTTAAGTGATATCTTAAAAATTTATTTCAAAGGAGCTACTAAAGTTATATGAGCTATTAGCATCTAAATTAATTATATAAGTTTGTAAAAAAGCACTATCTTTAACTCTTTTGCAGATATCTTTACAAGTTGTTTGTAGATTTATCTTATTACCATATCTTGGAAGAGACTCTTTGATTTTTATTGTAACACCCTTTAGGCTTTTATTATATATTAAGTATTTTGTCTTTATATATTTGTAATGCTCTTTAGAGATAAATTTGATAATCTTTTTTTCGCCTTTTATATCAAATGAAACTGCGGTTTTTAATTTAACTATATCGTTTTTAGAAACATTATTTATATAATCTTCACCAATAAAGCTATTATCTTTATATAATTTGACTTTACCACTTGGTAATGGAATATTTAGTTTATTTTTAAATTCTATTATTTGAGTAAAATTTAATTTTCTAATCCCATAATTATTAAAATTACTATTATATGCAATATAATATTTTTTATATGGTAACTTTTTATTATCTAAAAGAGGTAAATATGTAGTCTTTCCTTTTAAAATATCTTCTTTAATCTTAAATTTATATTTATAAAATCCATCTAGTGAGCTTATATTAGGCTTTATTTGAGGAGCTACTGACATAGCTAAAGCTTTAGTAGAACTTTTATATAAAGTATGTTTTTGTATTATATTTTTATTTATATCACCTGCAATTAGAGTTAAATTTATATCTTTAAAATCCTTATTTGTAGTATTTTCAATCTTAGCTAAAGCCAATAGATTTAAATTTTTTTTATTTAGAGTTGCAATATAATTACTACTCCATTTTATACCACTAAATTGGTAACTTAATTTTAATCTAGCTTTATTTGTAGAGTCTTTTGCAAAGAGATTCCATTTGATATAAGAGTTATTAATTTTTGGGAAAAATGAGTATATTAATCTTGAGCTATCTTTTATAATAAAATATTTATCATTAGATTTTATAACTATTGGGTCTATGCTAATTAACACACCGCTTTTTGTTTTTTTACTAAATCTATTCTCAAAAAACTCTACTTTTTTATTAAGATTGCTTTTTAATAAATTGGTCATTAGATTTTGTTTAATAGAAACTACTTGAGATATAATCTTAATATTTTGACTAAATTTTGGATATATTGAATCAATTAATATTGTCTTTGGAAAATCTTTATAATATAAAGTGAATTTTTGTTTGGTAATATTAAAATCTATATTATTAGAGTAACTTGCAAAATTATTATTATATATAGTTAAATTATTGGCTATTAAGATATTTAAAAAAGAGGCTAGAGTTATTAATTTACGCATATTAAATCCTTTGTTATATTATACTAAAAATATGCGTAAATATTAAATTACTTACTCTTCCTCTTCGCTTTTATCTATAAAAGTTATTTCATTTGGCTTAATCATACCAGTTCCAACTGGCACTAATCTACCAATTACAACATTCTCTTTTAAATCTTCTAATCTATCAACTGCACCTGCAATAGATGCTGAAGTTAATACTTTTGTTGTATCTTGGAATGATGCAGCCGAAATTATACTATCAGCACCAACTGCTGCTCTTGTAATTCCAACTAATACAGGCTCTGCAATAGCTGGACGACCACCTCTTTTTATAATATTTTCATTCTCTTCAATAAATCTTACACGAGAAATCAAATCACCCTCAATAAACTTAGTATCACCACTATCTACAATTTTAACTTGTCTTAACATTTGAGATACTACTATCTCAATATGCTTATCAGCAATATTAACACCTTGACGACGATAAACTTGTTGAACTTCAGATACGATATGCTCATAAAGAGCTTTTTCACCAAGTGCTTCAAGTAAATCATGGCTTGAGACAACACCACTAGTTAGAAGCTCACCAGTATGAACATAATCACCATCTCTAACTAATATCTCTTTACCCTTATCCACAATATATTCAACTTCTTTATCACCATTAACAATATATAATCTCTCTTTTCCACGAATAGGTTTACCAAATCTAATAACACCATCAATTTTAGCTATTAGCGCAATATCTTTAGGGCGTCTTGCTTCAAAAAGCTCACTAACTCTTGGAAGACCACCAGTAATATCGCTAGATTTAATAGCTGCTTTTGCTTTTTTAGCTAAGATATCAGCTTCATGAACCTCTTGTCCTTCTTGAACAAAAATTGATGTTTTTGGCTCTAGTGGATATTTAACTATCTCTCCATCATTTGTTGCTAAGATTATAGTTGGTTTATAATTTTTAGCTATATAATCATTTAGAGTCAATCTTGTCTCGCCAGTAATTTCATCATATTGCTCTGATGCTGTTACACCAGGAATAATATCTTCAAATTTAACTACACCGCTAGTTGTTGCGATTACAGGCTCTGAATATGGATCCCACTCTGCTATTACAACTTTTGCATTATCTTTTGGTGTGCAAATAATATCACCTTTATCTATATTGCTTCCTGCTTCAGCTTCTATAATAGAACCTCTTGCAATATAGTGTCTTGCAGCCTGTCTGCCATCTTTATCTACTATTACAGCAAATAATCCTTTTTGTGTAACCTCTTCACCTTTTTTAATATCTACTTGAGACTCTAAATAATCACCTTCTAACAAGAAGTAATGAATTTTTCCTTTTGCATCTGATTTAATAGTTTGAGTAACTGGTCTTCCATCTTCTACTTTAAGCTCAGCTGCATAAGGAATATGCAAAGGAATTGACCAAATCTCTCTAATTACATCGGCAATAGAATCATCTTTTTTAAGTTTTTGTCCATCTTTTTTAGATATAAATAGCTTTCCTTCAATATTTCCAGATACACCTGCTAATTCCATCTCTTTAGATACATCAGATTTTCTTAATTTATACTCTACTTCTTCTTTATCACCTTTTAGGGTTAAAATAACTTCATCGTGAGTATTCTTAATAGATAATACCCCATCAAATAGTGCTTTAATTTTTGGTTCAACCAAAAGAACACCAGCATTTCTACGGTTTGCAACAATTAATGTCCCATCTTTTCTCTTATATGTATTTAAGTTATAATATCTAATAAATCCCTCTTTTGATGCAACTATTTGACTCTCTTCTTTACCAGCAGTTGCCGCACCACCTGTATGGAATGTTCTAAGTGTCAATTGAGTTCCTGGCTCACCAATAGATTGAGCAGCAATTACACCAACTGCTTCACCTGGTTTTACAAGGCGGTTTTCAGCCATATTTAATCCATAACACTTAGCACAAATTCCTTTTTTGACCTTACAAGTTGCTGCACTTCTTATAGTAACTGATTGAATCATAGCTTCACTAATTATTTTAGCCTCTTCTTCACCTATAAGAGTCCCACTTGGTAATAAAATCTCATTATTAATTGGGTCAATCACATCTTTAATCAATACTCTACCATATGCTCTATCGCCAATTGATTCAATCAATTCATTACCAACAACAATATCTGTTACTTCAATACCTTCATGTGTTCCACAATCTTCCATAACTACTTTTATATTTTGTGCAACATCAATAAGCTTTCTTGTTAGGTATCCAGCATTTGCTGTTTTTAATGCAGTATCTGCAAGACCTTTTCTAGCACCGTGAGTTGAAATGAAAAACTCTAGCACATTAAGACCCTCACGGAAGTTTGAAGTAATAGGTGTTTCAATAATTGAACCATCAGATTTAGCCATCAAACCACGCATACCAGATAATTGTCTAATTTGTGATGCAGAACCTCTAGCTCCAGAGTCTGCCATCATATATATTGAGTTGAAACCATCTTTATCTTCTTTAATAAGCTTCATTAATGCATCTGCAATTTTATTATTTGCATCTGTCCAAATATCAATAATTTTGTTATATCTTTCTTGGTCTGTTAAAAGTCCTGCACTATATTGTTTTTGAACTTCAATAACAGCTTTTTTAGTCTCTTCGATTATTTTAGCTTTTTGAGGCGGAACTTTTATATCATCAATAGATATAGATACTCCCGTTTTAGTTGCATATTCAAAACCTAAATCTTTTAATCTATCTAAAAATGATGCTGTCTCTTTAACACCCGCAATTTTATAAACATAATCTACCAAACTTGATATATCTTTTTTCTTCATTACTTTATTCCAGTAACTCTCTGGAACAAAATCTGGTATAATTGATTTTAGAATCATTCTACCAGCAGTTGTAGTAATTATTTGACCATTTACTAATGTCCTTATTCTTGCATTTATATCAAGAGTTTGTTGCTCAATAGCAATTAAAATCTCATCAACATTTGCAAATAGCTTATGTTCACCTTTTACATCACTCTTTTCTAAAGATAGATAATATAAACCTAAAATCATATCTTGTGATGGAACAGCAATTGCTTTACCAGAGGCTGGAAGCAAAATATTCATAGAACTTAGCATTAACATTTTAGCCTCTGCAATAGCTTCATCTGATAAAGGAACATGCACTGCCATTTGGTCACCATCAAAGTCTGCGTTAAATGCCGCACA
>CAYPVY010000093.1:0-4642 GCA_964414305.1 uncultured Nitratifractor sp. | reverse complement strand
CAATTTACTACTATAGGATTTTATATGATAGATTTAAAATATATTGAAAAAAATTTTGAAGAGGCATCAAATAAACTTGCAAAAAAAGGGGTTCAAAAAGAGCTCCTTGAAGAGTTAAAAAAACTTTTTGAAGAGAAAAAAGAGGCTCAAAAAGCTTATGAAGAGAAAAGAGCAACTCAAAAATCTTTATCTAAAGAGTTTGGGGCATATAAAGCTCAAGGTAAAGATATTAACCAATTAAAAGAAAAATTAGATAATCTAAAAGATGAAATATCAAAATTAGAAGAAAGAGCAAAAGAGATAGAAAATAAACTATATAATAAAGCTCTTATGATTCCAAATTTTCCATTAGATATTGTGCCAGAAGGTAATGATGAAAATGATAATGTTGAGATAAAAAGAGTTTTAGAGCCAAGAGAGTTTGATTTTGAGCCAAAAGAGCATTGGGAGTTAGCCGAACAAAATGGCTGGATTGATTTTTCAAGAGGTGTAAAACTTGCAAAAAGTAGATTTTCTATTTTGGCAAATGAGGGTGCTAAAATAGAAAGAGCCTTAATTAACTTCTTTTTAGATTTTAACGCAAAAGCTGGATTTAGTGAATTTAATGTGCCTGTTATTAACAACTCAAAAATGCTTTTAGGGACTGGACAGCTTCCTAAATTTGAAGATGATTTATTTAAGATTGAAGATGAAGATTTATACCTAATTCCAACTGCAGAGGTTGCTTTAACAAATATGTATAATGATGAGATATTAGATGAAAAAGAGCTACCCCTTCTTCTAACAGCATATACACCTTGTTTTAGAAAAGAGGCTGGAAGTGCTGGAAGAGATACTAGAGGAATTATAAGACAACACCAATTTGATAAAGTTGAAATGGTTGCAATAACAACACCAGAACAAAGTCCTCAAATTTTTGATAAAATGGTTGAGAATGCTTCAAATTTATTAAGTGCACTTGGTTTGCCACATAGACTTGTAGAGCTTTGCGGTGGGGATTTGGGCTTTAGTGCAGCAAGAACAATAGATTTAGAAGTATGGCTACCTGGACAAAAACAATACAGAGAGATAAGTTCAGTTAGCACAACACAAGATTTTCAAGCTCGTCGTGCAAAAATCAGATATAAAGATAATAGTGGTAAAAACAAACTCGTGCATACATTAAATGGATCAGCCCTAGCTGTTGGAAGAACTTTAATTGCTATTATGGAAAATTATCAAAATGAAGATGGCACAATTGATATTCCAGAAGCATTAAAACCATATCTAAATAGATAAAAGTTTATAGTAGAGTCTCTTTGCTCTTAAAGTAATAAACTTTTTGCCTCTATGAGTTTTTTTTACGGACATATAAATACAATTTATTTAACATTTTTAAACACATTGAATTTTTTACCTCGAATTAATTAGAGAGTTTATATAATGGTGAAATATATAATCTGCTACTCTTTAATAAAATCTTTTATAACTTTAAAATATTGGCTATTATAAACTATTGAGTTGTGGTTACTATTTTTTAGAGTTATAACTTTTGCTCTTTTAATTGCATCTATTAACTTTTTAGACACATCTTTTGGTATTACTTCATCATTAGATGCCAATATAATAAGTATCTTTTTTGCTTTTAAATGATGTGCTAAATCTATAACTCTATATTTATCTTTTAAAAGTAAAGATACTGGAAAAATTGGAAATCTGTTCTTTGCAACATCTTCTATTGAGCTATATGGTGTAACTAAAATTAACTTATCAACCTCTTTTTTATTAGCTACAAATTGAGCCACTCCACTTCCTAAACTTCTTCCTATTATATATATTCTACTATGTCTCTTTTTAACTTCGTCATATAGTTTTATTGCATCTTCTATAATATCTTTTTGATTAGGTTTACCTTTACTCTTTCCATAACCTCTATACTCTAAAAAATATAGAGCATAATTTTTAAAACTATTTTTAAATTCATTTATAGTTAGTTCACTATTCTCTGCATTACCTCCAAAATATATAATTGCATCTTTTTTATCTAAATTTTCACTATTTACATAAGTTTTACTATTTGAGAGATAGAAACCATCTTGTTTGCTAAAACAATTTGGAGTGGTAATATATATTAATCTATCTTGAAATATATAGAGTAAAAGCATAGATAGAAAATATAATACACCAATAGTAAATAGAAATAGTTTTAAAAACCTTAAAAATATATCCATATATATCAATCTTCTAAATCTTTTAAGCTCTTTAATTTTTCTCTATCTACATATAATACAACTCTAAACTTATCTTCCTCTTTCTCTCTTAATTCATCATATACTCTTTGCATCTCAATCTTCTTCTCTCTATCTACAGGCTCTCTTAAAGATTTATAGCCAATAATATTTCCATCTTTTATAAGTGGTGAAATCTTTGCAAAAACCCAATAATATCCTTTATCTTTTCTAAGATTTTTTACATACCCTTGCCATTCATCTCCTCTACTTAATGTATCCCATAAATCTTTAAAAATTGATTTGGGCATATCTGGATGTCTTATAATATTATGAGGCTTACCTATCAATTCATCTGGTTCATAACCTGATATAGATGCAAATGTATCGTTTACATATGTAATGATACCTTTCAAATCTGTTCTTGATATAATTAACTCATTCTTAGGAACTTGAGTCTCTATAAACATATCAAATTTAGTTGTCATTACGCATCTCCAATTTTTATTTCCCTATTCATCCACTCTTGCATCATTCCAAGTTGCATTCCTATTAAATCTATATCATATCTTTTTGCTTTGGGAGATGGCAACCAATTTACTACAAAATCATCACAAAGTGAATTGTTTACACTTTCTATAAGATATTGTGCATAATCTCTTACACTATTAACCTCAACTACCTCTTTAGTCTCACTATTTTTAATTTTAATTATAAATCCATCATCCTCAGATATAATTTCGGCATCAATTTGCAAAAGAGTTCTATTGTTATCAATTGACATAATCATTTCCTATAAATTTTTTATAATTATATCATAAGAATAAGTGATTTTGAAGAGTTTAAATAAACTTTAAGCAAAATGCTTAAAGCTTTTTTCTAGTAGCTATTTATCATTAAATTTACATCAACTGGTCCAATTTTGATTCTTTTATATACAGGTTTTGGAGCTACGCTTATAGATGTTCTTCTTAATTGCATAACTTGTGAATTAGTCAAACCAGTATTTAAATTTGTTGCTCTAATAGATAGCTCTAAATTTCTATATCTATTTGTTCTTCTATTATAATTATATCCTTTTATAGTTGCCTTTACTAAAAGATTATCTCTTTGCCAAGTCATATGCAATCTATTATTATAAAATTTAGCTCTTGCCATTCCAAGTGCTCTTAAGCCATTAATTCCTCCGCCTCTCCAAGCTCTTACATACAATACTCCATCATCACTTTGTCTAATAGTAACTTTTCTTATTGCACTAAAGTTACTTGTGCTTTTATAGTTACCAATAAATCTTTCTTTAATATTTTGTGGAACTACTTTTTTAACAAATACAAAACTCTTTGTAATAACTCTTTTTCTATTTGTATCAACCTTTTTTGCAATAACTCTTAATTTATAACTATTAATAGGTTTAATAAACAATACTAAATTTTTATACCCAAAGCCCCATACATCAAATAATCCATTTCCTACATTTGTAGTAAGCTTAGATTTAAGAGCTACTCTTCTATCTCCTCTTGCAAGAATTGGAGATACACTATTTCCTTTTATTTTTAAAATTATTGGGTCATTATAACTAACCACGCTACTATTTTTCCAAACACCATTATAATTATATCCAAATGCAAAAGATGCAAAAATAGATAAAAGTAAAATTAATCTTTTCATAGATAACTCCTTTTGTTTTATAGTGCTATTATAATTACATTAAGTGAACAAAAGGTGTAGTTATTGTAAAATTAATGTGAAGTTATAGCTCTTTTAAAAATTAAAAATAGCATCAAAGATATTCCAGATACTAATATAATAGAAGCTCCAGATGTAATATCAAATTGGTAGCTAATATATAATCCAATAATAGTAAATATTGTAGATAAAATTGATGATTTTATCATCATACCATATAAAGATTTACTAATTAATTCAGCAATATATGTTGGAATAGTCATCAATGCAATTACAAGTATCAATCCTACAACTTTTATTGCAACAACTACTGATAGAGAAGATAAAATCAAAATAGCAGTAAAAAATAATTTAGAGTTAATACCTCTTAAAGAGGCATATTCACTATCATATGAGACTGCTAATATCTCTCTATAATATATATGCACAAAAAGTAGTATAATTATCAGAAGTATAAACATATATATTAAATCACTTTTACTAACTGCAAGAATAGAACCAAAAAGATAACTCATCAAGTCTACATTATATCCAGGTGTTAAATCTACAAAAACTATCCCTATCGCCATACCAATAGCCCAAATAAGACCTATAAATATATCTATTCTCTCTCTTTGTTTAAAACTTATAAGAGCAATAATTATAGCACTTATTACAGCAAATATAGAAGCCCCTAAAAATATTGGCAAACTAAAATATATTGCCAATCCAATACCACCATATGAACTGTGAGCAATACCACCTGTAAG
>CAYPVY010000092.1:0-4670 GCA_964414305.1 uncultured Nitratifractor sp. | reverse complement strand
CAATTTGCGTCCAATTAAAGAGAAAAGGAGCACAAATGAATATATCAAGTTACTTAACAAATGAACATAGAGAGTGCGATAATATATTTGCTAATGCAGAAAAAGCTATAGCAAATGGTGATTTTAAAAATGGGAAAGAAGAGTTTTTAAAATTTGCTGATGAGACATTATTGCATTTTAAAAAAGAAGAAGAGGAGTTTTTTCCACTTTTTGAAAAGATTACTGGAAGTAGTGAAGGTCCAACAAATGTTATGAAATATGAGCATGAACAAGTAAGAGGACTTATGGGTAAAATGGCTAAAGCAATTGAAGATGAGAATAAAGATATTTATCTATCTTTGGCTGAATCTATGATGATTTTATTGCAACAGCATAATATGAAAGAAGAGCAAATGCTATATGCAATGGCAGATAGAGTAATTGAGAGTCAAAAAGTTCAAGAATTAATATCAAAAATGGATGAGGTAAAACTTTGATAGAATATTTTTTAGATGCTAGATCTATGCAACATCCAGAGCCTTTAGAAAAAGCAATTGAAAATTTAAAAAAGTTAGATAATAATAGCTACTTTTATATGCTTCATAGGAAAGAGCCAATCCCTCTTTTAGCCCTTGCTAGTGAGCATAATTTAAACTATATCTCTAAGCAAACAATAGATAATAATTGGCATATTCTTATAACACCTAATAAAGATGTAAATTTAGAAGATTTTATTAAGGATGCAAGTGTTTAATAATAGTGGTTTATCTCTTGAACAAGCACCTCCAATAGAGGTTGTTTTAAGGTTGTTTATAACTGGCGCTATTTTTGGTATATTATTTTGTATTATGCTTTTTTTTGGTAAAGATGATTTAATAAATATTGAATCTCCTTTAACTCTAGCAATTGTTCATACATTTACTATTGGAGTTATGGCATCTTTTATGTTAGGTGCTTTATTTCAGATGTTACCCGTTCTTTGTGGTGCACATATTAAGGCTCCAGATATTTTATCTTTTAGAGTTACTATACTTTTAATTATAGGTTTAATATTTTTAATTAGTGCATTTTTAAAAGGTAATGGAGCTTTATATATTTTTGCATCTATGTTTTTAGGATATTCCCTTTTAATAAGTTCATACTTTATGATTAAAGAGTTATACAAAATAAAACATTCAAACTCATCAAGAGGAATTTTAATAGCTACTATTTCATTATTAGTATTAACAATTTTAGCGATATTATTGTTGTTAAATAGAGCAGAAATTAATACTCCTTTTAATTATCAATATCTAAAACAGATGCATATATCTTTTGGCTTGTTTGGATGGATAAGCATATTAATAATATCTGTATCTTTTCAAGTTATTGAGATGTTTTATGTTACAAAAAGATATAACCAATTTTATTCTAAATATCTACCTATAACTATTATTTCATTATTAGTAATTTATTCATTGGCAATATATAATAAGTATAGTTATATATTAATCTATTTAATAATATTTTTAATTTTTATACATGCAATAATAACTATACATAAACTAAAAAATAAAAAAAGAGCAATAAATGATGTTTCTATATATTATTGGTATTTGGGAATGGTAAACTTAATACTATTTTTTATAGCTTATATTTTTGATTTTAATATAATATTAAGTGCTCTATTTTTTATATATTATTCATTAAGTATTGTATTTGCAATGAGTCACAAGATTGTTCCTTTTTTGGTTTGGTTTCATCTAAATGCTAAGGGATATTTTGATGCTCCTATGATGCATGAAATAATATCTTTTAAATATGCAAAGATAAATTTTTGGATATATTTATTATCATATATATTTTATCTTCTATCATTCATAAAGGATAAAATATTTTATATTGCTACATTTTTCCTATTAATATCTTTTTGTATGCTATTATACTCAATATATAATGGTTTAGAGAAGTATAATTATGTCTTAAAATATGGTAAAAAGATGGATTTTAATTTTAATTAATCTAAAATTATCCAAAAAATGGATATAATTTTCATTTTTTAAAATAAATAAATTCTCTCTAAACTTATAAAAAAATGTTCAAAAAATGTATTTAGCTCCAGAAATTCAGCACAAATTATTAAAAAGTTCGATAAAATGGCACTATTAATATTTTTTGAGGGATGAAAGTTGAGATATATTATAAAAGGATATAACAAGTTTTTAAAATCAACTCGCGATAATATATCTATCTTTTTTGATAAGAAGAAGAGAGCTCACGATAGTGAAGTATCAGATAAAAAAGTAAATAGTGAATTAGAAGAATTAAATGCTGAGATATCTCTTCAAGAAAGAAATTTAAGAGAAAAAGATGATATTGAGCAAAAGCATGATATTAGAGATAGATTGTTATATCTATATATTAAGAAAAGAGCTATAAAATATAATAATGGTTATATTAAAATTGCACTAAATATTTTAGATCAAGAAGTTGAAGATAGTGCATATGAAGCCTTAGATTATTTAAATAGGGTATCTAAAAATATATCTCCAAAAAAATTAAAAGAGATACATATAATTAAAGGCTTATTATATGAGATGCTAGAAGATTTTGATGAAGCAGCAAAAGAGTATAAAGAAGCTATTAAATATGATAAAACAACAGATGCCCTAAAAGAGTATAAAAGTTTTGTAGAACGCTCAAGAGAGGTTTTAAATTGGCATAAAGCCAAAAATGTATCATTAGTATATAGTAGTTTAAATTTGCATAATATTATTGATGTTAAAAAAATTCCAGATGTAGCAAAGAGATTAGACTCTTTGGCCAAATATTATGCAAGAAGTCCAAAAAGTAGAGAAGTGGGGAAAAGATATTTCAAAGAGGTAATCAAACTATATAAAAAATTATATGATTATGATAAAAGTAGATACTCTTGTGAATATATAAATGCTTTAATTGATGGTGTAGAATATTTTATGATGTCTGCTACACTTTTGCAAGAAGCATATAGATTATTAGTAAATGAGCAAAGCTGTATAGAGAGTAGAATATATCTTTTAGAGAGAATTAGAGACTTAAAACAAAAAGGTTTTATTAAACAAAGTGGGCTTTTCGATTAATTTATAGCTTTTTTATGTATAATATCATAATTTATTTTTTAAGGCATTATATATGAATAGTAGTATGAATAAGATTGCTGTTGCTGGGACTGGTTATGTAGGACTTAGCAACGGTTTGCTTTTGGCTCAAAATAATAAAGTTGTAGCATTAGATATAATACCAGAAAAGGTAGAGATGATAAATAAAGGTATCTCTCCAATTGAAGATAAAGAGATAGAGGAGTATCTTCCAAAATTAGTTAAAAGTGGTAATTTTAGAGCAACACTTGATAAAGAAGAAGCCTATAAAGATGCAAAATTTATAATAATTGCAACTCCAACAGATTATGACCCAGAGACTAATTATTTTAATACAAAAAGCATAGAAGCTGTTATTAAAGATGTTTTAGAGATAAACAAAGATGCGATAATGGTTATAAAATCTACTATTCCAGTAGGATATACTAAAAAGATAAAAGAGGAGTTTAATACACAAAATATAATCTTTTCTCCTGAGTTTTTAAGAGAAGGAAAAGCTCTATATGACAACCTATATCCTAGTAGAATAATTGTAGGAGAGCAAAGCAATAGAGCAAAAGAGTTTGCAAACCTTTTACTTGAGGGTGCTAAGAAAAAAGATGTTGAAGTATTATTTACAAATCCTACAGAGGCAGAAGCTATTAAACTCTTTGCAAATACATATTTAGCAATGAGAGTAGCATTTTTTAATGAGCTTGACTCTTATGCTCTAGCACACAATTTGGATACAGAGCAGATTATTAAAGGAGTAGGATTAGATCCTAGAATTGGAATGCACTATAATAATCCAAGTTTTGGATATGGTGGATATTGTCTTCCAAAAGATACAAAGCAACTTCTTGCAAACTATAATAAAGTTCCAAATAACTTAATAGAAGCAATTGTAAAAGCAAACTCTACTAGAAAAGATTTTATTGCTGATCAAATAATAAAGTTACTAAAAGAGAAAGATAAAGATTCAAACTATCCAAGAGGAGTTGTTGGTATATATAGATTAGTTATGAAAGCTGGTAGTGATAATTTTAGAAGTAGTGCTATTCAAGGTGTTATGAAAAGAATCAAAGCTAAAGGTATAGAAGTAGTTGTTTATGAGCCTGTATTGCAAGATGATAATTTCTTTGGCTCAAGAGTAATAAAAGATTTAGATGAATTTAAAAAAATTAGTGATGTGATTGTAGCAAATAGAATAACACCTGAGATTGAAGATGTTAAAGAAAAAGTATTTACTAGAGATATATTTAGGGATAATTAGGTGAAGATATTAGTTACTGGGTCTGCTGGTTTTATAGGATATCACTTAGCAAAAAGATTATTAGATAGAGGTGATGAGGTCGTTGGTATTGATAATATAAATGATTATTATGATGTAAACTTAAAATATGGAAGGTTAAATCAATTAGGAATAAAAAAAGATGAGATAGAGTATAATAAATGTGTATCTTCTAAAATATTTAAAAATCATAAATTTTATAAAATTGATTTAAGTGATAGAGAGGCTATTGATAAACTTTTTGAGAAAGAAGAGTTCGATGCGGTAGTAAATCTAGCTGCACAAGCTGGAGTTAGATACTCTTT
>CAYPVY010000091.1:0-4857 GCA_964414305.1 uncultured Nitratifractor sp. | reverse complement strand
GAATTAGAGCATCTGCTTGGTTTTTAGCTTCTACAAGAGCTTTTCTTGCCTCATCCTCTGCTTTATGAGCTTCTGCTTCTTGAACCATTCTTTGAATCTCTTCTTCACTTAAACCAGAGCTTCCTGTAATTTTAATCTCTTGAGATTTTCCAGTTGCTTTATCAACTGCACTAACAGTCAAGATACCGTTTGCATCTATATCAAATGTTACTTCAATTTGTGGCACACCTCTTGGAGCTGGTGCAATTCCGCTAAGTTCAAACATACCAAGAGATTTATTATCTTTTGCAAACTCTCTCTCACCTTGAACTACATGAATACTAACTGCTGGTTGGTTATCTTCTGCTGTTGAGAAGATTTGAGATTTTTTAACTGGAATTGTTGTTCCTTTCTCAATAATTTTAGTTGTAACCCCACCAAGAGTCTCAATACCAAGGCTAAGAGGTGTAACATCAAGTAATAGAACATCTTTAACATCACCTGTTAATACACCTGCTTGAATTGCTGCACCAATTGCAACAACTTCATCAGGGTTTACAGATTTATTTAACTCTTTACCAAAGTATGCTTTAACTTTTTCTTGAACAAGTGGAACTCTTGTAGAACCACCAACCATAACAATCTCTTTGATTTGATCTTTACTTAGACCAGAATCTTTTAATACTTCATCAATTTTAGTAATTGTTTTATCTACTAAATCTTCAATTAAGCTCTCAAACTTAGCTCTAGTAATTTTTATAATTAAGTGTTTTGGACCACTTGCATCTGCTGTAATAAATGGCAAGTTAATCTCAGTTTCTGTTGCTGTTGATAACTCTTTTTTAGCATTCTCTGCTGCCTCTTTAAGTCTTTGAAGAGCCATCATATCAGATTTTAAATCAATTCCATTATCTTTTTTGAACTCTTCAACAATATAATCAATTAGTCTATTATCAAAGTCATCTCCACCTAAGAAAGCATCACCACCAGTTGCAAGAACCTCTACAACACCATCACCAGTTTCAAGAATAGTAACATCAAATGTTCCACCACCAAGGTCATAAACTGCAATATTTTCACTCTCTTTTTTATCAAATCCATAAGCTAAAGCTGCTGCTGTTGGCTCATTAATAATTCTTAGAACATTTAATCCTGCAATTGTTCCAGCTTCTTTTGTAGCCTTTCTTTGTGCGTCATTAAAGTATGCAGGAACTGTAATTACAGCATCTTTAACTTCATTACCAAGATAACTCTCAGCATCTTCTTTTAATTTCATTAAAATTTTAGCACTTATCTCTTGAGGAGTATAAACTTTACCATCAACCTCTATTGCACAAGCACCATTTTTATCAACTACATGATATGGAAGTCTCTCTTTCGCCTCTTTAGCTTTATCTTCATTACACATTAACCCCATAATTCTCTTAACTGAGTAGATTGTTTTTTCTGGGTTAGTAACCATTTGTCTTTTTGCCGGTTCACCAACTAACACTTCACCTTTGTCTGTAAAAGCTACAATTGATGGAGTTGTATTTCTTCCCTCTTTATTTGGAATAATTTTTGCTTCTCCACCTTCATATACTGCCATAGCAGAGTTTGTTGTTCCTAAATCTATACCTATTGTTTTTGCCATTTGATTTCTCCTTGTTTTTTTGTTGAATTATAATTTAAATTTAAAAATTTTTTTGCAACATAAGTTGCTTTTATTTACAAGTTGCTACCATAGATGCACGAAGCAATCTATCTTTTAACTTATATCCTTTTTGTAATACTTGCACTATATCTCCACTTTTATGTTCATCACTCTCCATTTGAGTTACTGCTTGATGAACTTCTGGATTAAATTCACCTTCACACTCAATCTCTTCAACACCATGTTTTTTTAGAATTGATAAAAGTTGCTCATATGTTAGAGTCATACCTTCTTTTATCTTTTCGATTGCTTCACTATCTCCACTCTCAACACTATCAATTGACTTTAAAGCATTCTCAAAAGTATCTAAAACAGTTAATAGATCTTTAGCAAAAGCTTCATTTGCATATAAAAGAGCATTGTTTTTATCTTTTTCTAATCTTTTTTTATAGTTGTCAAAATCAGCAACTGCTCTTAAATATTTCTCCTTTTGCTCCTCTAGCTCCTCTTTGCATTTTGATAACTCATCATCTTCTGTTTCATTCTCATTTTCTTGAACCTCATCTTCTTTTGTCTCTTCTTCATTTAACTCTTCTTCTTGTAACTCTTCGGGTTTTGGCTCTTTCTTTTTTGCCATTTTAGACCTCCTTAATAAAAATTTATGCAAATTATATAATATTGAGTAAGATTTGTCAAGTTTAACTATAATATTTAGACTAAAATTACTTGATATAGATAGACTAAAGTTTATAAAATAGAGACTTAAATATTCAATACAATGATATTATCGTTGAATGTAAATATGAAATTATAATTTGTTAAATTAGTGTTTATTAATGCTTAGTAGTAAATTTTGAGGGTTGGGTAGAGGTAGGAATTAATTTCTAATACCTAAAGCCTCTTTTATTTGTGTGAATCTATTGAAATCTTTTTTTCTTAAATATTTAAGTAATCTTCTTCTTTGACCTACTAGTTTTAATAGACCAAGTCTTGAGCTATGATCTTTTTTATTTACTTTTAGATGCTCTGTTAAATATTTAATTCTCTCAGTTAAAAGTGCAATTTGAACTTCTGCTGAACCTGTATCTTTCTCACTTCTGGCAAATTTAGAGATAATCTCATTTTTTTTCGCCGAATCTAAAGCCATAATGACCTCCTGATTGGTATTTGATTTGAAATGAAATAGTATCTAAATTTTACTAAGATAAAAATAAAATATATTAAAATTTACAATAAATGATACTTTTATTTAAATTAGAGTAAAATAGTCCTAATTAAATTTAAAGAGGATTTTATGCTATTAACAAGAGCAAGTGAATATGCACTATTATCATTAGATGCGATAGTTAAAGCTAATAAACCACTAGGTTCAGAGCAATTATCAAAAGAGCTAAATATTTCAAAGAGTTTTTTAGCAAAAATTTTGCAAAGTTTAGCAAAAGATAAAATTTTAATTTCTCACAGAGGTGCTCAAGGTGGTTATAGTATCAATAAAAATTTAGATGAAATAACTATTTATGATATAATTCGCTCAGCAGAAGGCAAAAAACCAGCTGTATTTGATTGTGTATCATATCATGATAGTTGCCCAAGTGGAGTCATTGGAAACTGTGCAATATCTCCATTTTTGGCAAAATTTCAATATAAAATAGATTTATATTTACAAAATATTACACTAAAAGAGTTATTTAATGAGTGATTTTAATTATGTTTTTCATCTATCTCATATAGATTTAGATGGATATGGATGTCAATATATAAGCACAAAATATTTTGAAAATATAAAATGTTATAATGCAAATTATGGCTCAGAAGTAAATCAAAGATTAGAAGAGATTATATCAGATATTTCAAAAGAAAAAGAGTTTAATCCAGATTTAAAGCCACTAATTTTAATTACAGATTTAAATCTTACAACAAAAGAGGGAAATGCACTTGAGAAAGAGGCTATAAAAATTGGTGCAAAAATTGTTTTACTTGATCATCATGCTACAGGTCAGAGTGCATCAGAAAATTTTGCATGGTATTATTTGGATACTACAAGAAGTGCTACAAAAATTACTTATGATTGGTTAAAAAATAGTTTTGGTTTTGATAAAGATGGTAATTATGAAGCAATTGTAGAGGCTATAAATGCTATTGATATTTGGGTTGATGATAGTCCATATTTTGAGTTTGGAAGAGTTTTGCTTGGAATGATAAGTGGTGCAAGAGAGGTTAATAGAGTTGTATTTGCAAATGAAGATAGAGATTATAAGTTTTGGCTTATTGATAGTGCAAGAAGAGTTTTGCAAGAATATTCAATTGAAGAATCTCCAATAGAGTTTGATGATAAATTGCACTTTATAAAAAAAGAGTTCTTTAAAGGCGAAAAAAACGATACAAAAGATAATCTTGTTGCTAATTATATTACTAAAATTCTAACAAAAAATAAAGATAAAATGAGCATAGAGTTTGAAGGCAAAAAAGGAATTTTGACCTATTCAACAGGCAATACCTCATTAATAGGTAATAACTTTTTATTAAAAAATGAAGATTTTGATTTTTATATGGATGTAAACTCTAGAGGAAATTTTAGTCTAAGAAGTAATGATAAAGTTGATGTTTCTCTTATGGCTCAAAAGATAGGTAATGGAGGTGGGCATCCAAATGCTAGTGGGGGCAAGATAGAAAATTATAAAGATTATTTTGTATATAGTAAATTAAGAGATTCTATTCAAGAGTATCTAAAGCAAAAGGAAAAAGATAATGAATAAAATGTTAACTATGCTTAAGCTTCAACAACAATTAAATGATAATACAAATGGAATTGGATGGGAAGAGGGCAGAACAAAACAAGGCAAAATTATTAATTGGAAAAGATGTATATATCTTGAAGCAGCAGAATTGATAGAGTCATATCCATGGAAACATTGGAAGAGTATTGATGCCAAAGTAGATTATGAGAATGTCAAGATTGAGCTTGTAGATATTTGGCATTTTGTAATGAGTGAAATGTTAAGAGTAAATAAAATAGAAGGTGATAATTTAACTATAGAAGAGTTAGCAAATAAGGCTCAAAACATTTTAGACTCAATAAAAATAGAAAATGTTGAAAATAACTACTATAAACAGATTGAGTATATTGAAAATTTTATTAAAATGCTACTTTGCAATTTTGAGCTTGATAACTTTATTAAAAGCTATTTTGAGCTAAATTATAAATTAGGATTAAGCTTTGATGAACTATATAAGTTATATATTGG
>CAYPVY010000090.1:0-4891 GCA_964414305.1 uncultured Nitratifractor sp. | reverse complement strand
CAGTATTATTTCTATCACCATTTCCCATAATAGCCAAGACTGCATACTCTGTATAACTTCTTGCAAGTAACATTGCTTGTTCTCTTTTATATTGTATCTCTCCCTCTTTTGCTACAGAACTACTAGCATAAAATATATATGATGCTACAATAGATAGCATTACAATTACAAAAATTGCTACAATCATTGAAAAAGCACTTCTTAATCTCATCATCTAAATACCACCTTCTCTTTACAAATTGATGTAGTGCTATTTGCACCCATTGCATATTGCTCTTTTACACAAAGCTTTATATGAACTCTATTTGCTCTAGCATAAGTTTTAAATACAGTAACATTAGAGACCAAAAGGTTAGCTCTAATATTATTATTATTACTATAGTATTGATTTACTGCTGCATTAGCAATAGCTCCATTATCAAGCCAGGGTCTATAGTTGTAAACCAAGCATAAATTACAAGGATTGTTGGCATTGCATTGACCTGCTCTTGTATTTCTATAATAAGCACAAGGATTTTGTGGATTAGCACTATCATCTGATAGAACAACTGTATATGCACTCCAAGCTAGTTTATAATACTCTGCTACATCAAAAGGATTTGGTGCATATACAGTAAAGCTATTAGGATTAGTGGCTGTATTTATACCTGTAACTACAGCTACACCACTACTATTAGAATTCAAAGCTGGACCTGCATATCCAACATTTCTATAATTAAAGTTACCAGGGAAAAATAGTGCAACATTTGCTAAGGTATTTCTATTTATAACATTTGAAGATAAATTATTCAATACTATCCCTTCAAATGCCAAATCAGATCCTGGAGTTACTATCTTTAAACTATTATTATTAATCCTGTTAGTGCTAGTTAGATCAACAAATCCACTCCAAGCAGGTTGAGGTCTTGGAGTAGTAGTTCCAGCTTGTGCATTATTTGCTACAAACCCATCCACATCATACCCTATCCACTCTAATGCCGAGTAATTTTGCGGAGCCAACTCTATTGGAGCAATATTATGCTGCGCTCCACTCATTCTTTTAATTATAGTTCCACCAATAGCATAACTTAATCTTTTTGCTATATTATTTAATGCTGTCTCAACCTTTATATTTGCTTTATGTAAGGTATTTACTCTATTATAACTAATATATGTTTTAGCTATCATACCAGTAGCTACATATGCTACAACACCTAAAATCACAATAACAAATATAA
The DNA here is from genome assembly GCA_964414305.1 of uncultured Nitratifractor sp. Classification (GTDB taxonomy): domain Bacteria; phylum Campylobacterota; class Campylobacteria; order Campylobacterales; family Sulfurovaceae; genus JAADEQ01. Next base: position 3,674 of record CAYPVY010000090.1, on the reverse strand, counting down.
GTTCTATCATAGTAAATGCTTTTTTCATTAGAAACTCTTTTTTGTAATTTTTGCTGAACCAATATTGCATGAAAACTCCCTTAAAACTACTCTTTTATTTGGATCATTTTGACTTGTAAGAGTAATTGTAACCATCTTAATATTACTAGTTTGAGCATTATTAGGAATAAATGGATTATCAAATCTAACTATTTGCTTATTAAAAGCATTATTTGGTGTCATGTTTGTTGGTGCATCACTTATATAATCAACAGTAGTTGTAATATTAATAGTAGTATCTTTAAAATCCCCATTTCTAGCTAATGCATTGGCACCTGCAATTACTAATGTTGTTGTATTGTTATCATAATCATCTATATCATCTTTTAAATTATTATCATTTGCATCTAGACCAAAACTAGCTTTTGGAGTAGCTCTATATCTTGTAATACTATTATTTATGGAATATCTTCTTGATGTAGTTTTTGCAGAACCAACTCTATATCCAAGCTTCACTACTTGTGCTCCAACAGTTACATTTGCTTCAGAGAGTCCTGGTGTTGTGCTATTTGTCTCAAGTATTGGATTTCCAGCTTGTGGATCTGTGCTATTTTCATCCCAAAAAGATGATAAAATCATAGTTCCATAAGCTGCTGCATTTGATATAGCCTCTTGTGTTATTGCACTTTTTGAGGCTTCAGATGTTCTAGATATCAAATTTGGCACCGATAATAGAGTAATTGCTATAATTACCATAGCAAATATAAGCTCTATTAGTGCTACTGCTTTTCTTAATTTCATTACCAGCCTACCTTATTTGTTTTTCTACCAGTTGTTGTATTATAGTCAGTTGCAAATCCAGTCCTACCCTCACCAGACCAAGTTCCAACATCTCTTACAAATTTACCACCAAATATTGAACTTGGAGCTATATTTACTCCTAGTTTATTAAATAATAGATATGGAGCATTTTGAATCATATTTTGTGTTGGACCTACACTAAACTCATATGGGAAATCTCCATTCCCTAATCCATTTGTATTTAGGGTAACATTAACATCATTTGCTATACCATTATTAAAATTAGTTGGATTAGGTGGATTTATATTAGTATGATCACGTTTGGTATTTTTAGTATCATCAATAGTTAATGATATTTGTCCATCTGCTGTGCTATATTTATCAAAATAATACCATCCATTTTCATTAGTAATATATGAAACATTTACATCATAACTATTTAAACATATACCATTTGCAACTGAACCATAATCACAATATATTGATATACCAACTGGAGTATTAACTCTATTTGTATATATATTATCATAAAAATCTTGTTTAGGCTCTACTCTAGCATAGTAGAATGTTTTATTTATATCTATAATCTTTTGACCTTTTGGTATAAATGAACTATTTAAATCTGCTGTTATTACCTCTTGAGGACTTATAATATCAAATCTTCCAAGATGAAGTTTAAATGGATTTATAGGGTCATTAAAATCTCTTTTAAAGTTGATATAGTGGTCATAACTACCAACACCTTTATTAATGTCTATAAAATATCTTTTTGCAAAATTTGTAGTAATTAAGCCTTTGTTAACTGGTGAAACAGTAGATGTATTTACATCATTTTTATTATCTCCAGCTTGTGAATTAAATATATAATTTTGTAATGTTAAATTATACCCTTTTGAACTAGTTAAATTTTGATCTCTATCATTACTATAATCTAAAGATACACTTGTATTATATGCTGCACAGCCATTAGTATAATTTGTTAGTAAAGAGTTATTTTTACCATAGGCTTTTATTCCACCACTTAATTTAAGTGCCATTACTTTTGGTAAATTAGATTTTGTATCATTAATATCTGCAAAAAATACATAATCTGCACTACTATTTGGACTAGAAGTAGCACTAAGACTAGTTAAATCAAATTTATATGGATGTAGCCAAACTTTAAGATCTGGATAAGTCTTTGGACCTTTATTTGTTGCTATAAGACATCCTCTAATAGCATTTAATTTTCCATTTTTTGCATTTGTGCTATTTAAATCACAATCTTTATTATTTGGGAATGGCTTATATCGATACCCTTTATGATCAACCTCTGTCCACTCCTCATCTTCAATATGTATATCATATTTACCTACATTATTTACCATAAGTGCATTTCTAACAATTTTACTTGAATTATGATCAATTTTGCCAAGCCCTATGCTTTTTCCATTTACCATTACTATATCTAAAAATGAATTATTTCTATCAAAACAACTAGAGCTATTTGTATTATCTACAATAGCTTGAGCCAAGCTTGATGAACTATCTTTTTTTGACATAAAGTAATATCCATCAACTCTATTTCTTTCAAAATATTTAGTCGCTTCTGTATCTAACTTGTATGCATAACCAGCTGCTATATGCTTTCTTTGTTGATTATTGATATTTTGCCCAATTACAATAGGAGTAACTCCACCTAATTTAGATTCTTTTGTTTCGTTTGTATCTATTGCTTTTATAGTATAGCTTTGTGGTCTAATAGAGAAGTTATCTCTTGAGCAAATAGGAATTGCAAAGTGTGCTCTTAGACACTTATAGCACTCTTTTCCACCCTTACCATTACAAGCACTTTTACATTGTTTTTTATCTTTATCTTCACCATTTGCATAAACATCATTATATAATTGCTCAAAGCAAACAGAATTATTTTTATCTTTACAATTATGCTCTACTAAGATTCTAGCACTACTATTATTATCTTTTTTTGTAAGTGCCCAAAGTCTAAATGCAGCATTTTTAAGAGCTAAATTTTGAGGATATGTAGGATAATCATTAGGTATATTTATCTTTTTTCTAGCCTTATTATCTAGATATACCAAAACACCTTCATTATAAGTATCTGGATTATTACATACAGAATCAAATCCAGCAGAGCTATTATTTTCAAATGTCCCTGCATCTATAAGCTCTAATTCTAAAGTAGTTTTAACTCTATTTTTCTTTGTAAATTTACCATTTGCATCTTTTTTATAAGATGCGATTGATACTTGGTATGGCACACCTACTACTTGAGTATATAAAGCATCTTTTTTTGCTTCACTTTGAGAAAATTTGCTATTACCTCTTTCTACATTAAACATACCCCATATTGGATCATATACTGGATTTATTTGACATCTTTTTAATTTAAATATAGAGCCTTCAGGTGCACCAGTAGACATTGTATATGGAACTTTATGAATTCCATCAAAAGATATCTTTGCATCTAAAACAATATCAAACTTGCCATCAAAACTATCTTTTTTAAAATGATATTCTTGTTTTGAATATATCAACTCTTTAGCTCCAATTATTCCGCCCTTTTTTGTTGGGCTTTTGCCTATAGCAATCTCTCCTGTAGTTGTATCAACTTCTATTGCATCATCATATACTGGAATATTAGGAGGAGATGTCTTACCACTTCCTTGTATATAACTAAATGCATTAGATTTGTTTCCATCTTTATTATAAAATTCATTTCTTAATTTTGATTCTATCAAATCAAAATCTGCCTCTTCACTCTTAATTATAGTTTTAACCTCAAGAGGTAAATCAGAAATTTTATATATACTAAAATTTCTATCATCTGATTTTATATTTATATAATCACCAAGTCTTAGACTATAGTCATAGCATAATTTTGGAACATAAAG
>CAYPVY010000089.1:0-4892 GCA_964414305.1 uncultured Nitratifractor sp. | reverse complement strand
AAACCGGTGTGGCGAGAGCCACCGGGGGTTCGAATCCCCCTCTCCCGGCCACTTATTTAACCATAGAAACATTAAAAAATTATAATAAATAAGTAAAAAACCTTAATCCTCCTCCTTTTTTTCATTAGAGACTAAAGTAAGTTAAACTTCCCCCTCTGGGGGATTTAAGAGGATAAATTATTTGCAAGAAGAGTTGTTATTAGTAAGCTCCATCTCTTTTAAAGACTACTTTTATAGTTTTTATTAAAATAACTATATCAAGCCAAATAGACCAATTTATAACATACCACTTATCAGTCTTAATTCTAAAATCATAATCAGTATCACTTCTTCCACTTACTTGCCAAAGTCCAGTAATACCAGGTTTTACCATAAAGTAATACTCTGCATTATCTTTATAATATTTATCAATTTCATCTTGTATTACAGGGCGTGGACCAACAAAATTCATATGTCCAGCTAAAACATTTAATATTTGTGGTAATTCATCAAGAGAAGTCTTTCTTAAAAATCTTCCAACTTTTGTAATTCTTGGATCGTTTTTTAGTTTAAAACATCTATTCCACTCATCTTTTGCCTCTTGATTCTCTTTTAGAAGTTTATTTAATCTATCTTTTGAATCTTTATACATACTTCTAAATTTTAAAACGGGTATTGTTTTACCACCTTTCCCAACCCTGTGATGTATAAAAAAGGCTGAACCTGGAGATTCTAACTTAATTGCAATTGCTATTATAATAATCAGCGGTAGAAGTATAGGTATTAGAATAATTGCAAAAATATAATTTAAGAGTGATTGAATAACTCTTCTATGCCAACTTTTTAATCTATTTTCATAAACTATTAAATTTGTTCTAGTATTAGATAGCTCATATATATTTGAGTGAGTTAAATCATAATCATCTAATATTGGTGTAAAAATAACATTTTTTCTAACTTTTGTCTCATTTTCTATAATCTTTTTTAGATTTTTTTGATTACTATTTTTAGAGTTAATAAAAATTGTTGAGAATGTAGAGTTTTTTGGTTTTATATACCCTAGATAGTGATTTTCATATATCTCTTTTGATAAAAATGGATCATCTCCATATACCTTTGCTTTTTTTTGCCATATACCAATATTATAGAGCAAATTTTTAATAATTAATTTACCAATAGGAATAAAAAGAGCCATAAATATGAAGCTAAAACCAATTAGCAATCTTGAATAGTGCTCTATAGATTTTGTCATTGCAAGGTATGCAAAGGTTAGTAGTGATGCAAAGATCAGGGCTTTTAAAACTTTTCTTGTTTCATGCCAAAAATCATATCTATAGGTATATATACCCTCATAGGCAAATAGAGCAATAATAATTATATATATTGGATAGAAGTGGAGATATTTATCTAGAGGCATACCACTATATGATATAGATGTAAAGTAAACTCTAGAGATATAAGCTAAAGATATAGATAATGCTACAATTACAATATCTATGAAAATAAATATTGCTTTTGATAAAAAATCTTTTATTTCATCACTCATCTAGTTGCCTATTTTATTAATTCAAGATAAGTTAAGAAGTTTTAATTGATATTTTTATTATATCTTCTTAACTTATTTACCTTGTGATTTAATGTTATATAATTATATCTACATTTATTGAATATTGTAACTATTTTAACAGATTTAATATAATCTCTTTATAGTTTTGTATATCATCTTCACTATATTTTTTATCTCTAAATTTTTTATGAATTGATGATAATTTTTTTAACTCTTTTATCGATGAATTATCATTAATTGCAATTTCCTCTTTCTCTTCTCTAATAGCATGTGTTCGGTTTAATAATCTATTAGCATACTCAATTGCTCTATTTAATATAATAAATCCAAAATTTATATCTTCAATAGGACCAATCTCTACTATATTATTACTTAAAAACTTAATTTTTGCAAGTTCATTATAACCATATTTAGCACCAATATATCCAATTGCACCTCCAATTATAGTGCCTAAAAAGAAGCTATGTCCACCAACTGATAAATCAATTAAGCCTCCAGCCGTAGCACTAGATAGTGTAGAAATTAAAGTTAGTTTATCTTCACTAAGCCCAAATATCTCTTTAGACTCTTTTGAAAATAACTCAACATCAAAATCTCTCTTATCAATATTAAAATTACTATTTTTAAAATTTAAGCACTCTTTTATTTGCTTAAACATTCTATTTTCAATATCTTTTATATGCTCTTTAAACTCATCTTTTAACTTCTCTTCATTTATAAAAAGATGAGAACTTTTTGAGATTTTATAGCTAAGAATCTCTATAATTGCATTTGTTATTATATTGGCAATTTCTCTTTTTTGCTCATCTCTATACTCTTTTAGAAGCTTTATTGCATCTTTTAATTCACTATCCCACATAGGGGCTGCATGGCGGAGTGCTTCAAGCAAATCAATATGTTCTGTAAAAGTTGCTTTTAGAGGATTAAAGGGTTTTATTATTCTAAAATATTGTCCAAGCACTTCATCCCACTCTTTTGTATAATCATCTTCACTTATATAGTTTAAGATAGCAATAGATGGTTTTGCACAATATCTTAATATCTCCATTTCACTCTCAAACTCTGGACTATATGGTTTACTAGCATCAACTACATATATTATACCACCACCATCCATTATTGGACGCAATAATTCACACTCATCTCTAAACTCATCACTATCGCAATATTTATCTAAAAACTCTTTGACTTTTTGTGGACGCTCTTTGGCACTTGGATTTTCTTCTTGCAATATTTTTAAAACTTTTCTTGGTCTTTGAAAACCTGGAGTATCAACCAATTCATAAAATATTTTATCACCCTTTTGCAGTTTAAAACTTCTAGCCTTTGTTGTAGTCCCAGGACGATTACTAATTGCTACACTATCATCTAAAGATAGAGTTGATACAATTGAGCTTTTCCCCTTATTTGGATGCCCCACAACAACAAATTTTGGATGACTCATATAGCAACCTCATAATCTAAATTTAACTCATTTAATTTTCTTAACCAAATATCTACATCACTTTTATTGGCTTTGCCTTTTAAACCTACTAGATAAATTGTAATTTTTTTATACTCTTTTTTAAGCTCTTCTAAATAATCAAAAAAATCCATAATTGGAGGCTCCCAAGATTTTACTACAACAACTAGATTATCACTTTCATCTATACTATTTAGCTCTTTTGGCACATCTATATAGTATCCAATAGCTTTAAACTCTCTAGATTTTAAATCTTGTAGAGATATTCTATTTTTATATTCACTAGAAAACTCATCAATTCTCTCTTGATTTTTATCACTAACAATTTTTAAAGTTTTCTCTTTTTGTAAAATCTTAACTATAAATAATAAAATAGCTCTATATAACACTCCATAAAAGAGTATAGCCATTGCTATATATCTCCACCAGTTACCAAGCTCTTTTGCATTATGAATTTGCTCTTTTGTTATGGCTCCACCAAGCCTTGTAAATTGACTTAACTCTACTAATTTCTCATCAACTATACATTTTGGGCAAAAATTCTTCCAAATAGCTATTTTATCTAACAAATTGGATAATTCAGATGGTTTTATATCAAGAGTTGTAGCCCACCCAAAAGCCAAATCTTGAGTAACTACTAGAAAAAGTAGTGAAGATATAGCTCCAATAGAGAAGAATATTCCAAAAATATATGAAATTTTTAGAGATTCAAGCTTATATTTTTTTCTTTTAAAAAATAGGGTAAAAAGCGATAAAGTAGAAAATATAAATGGGATAAATACAACAATAGCTAAATATATAAGAGAGTTTACTAACTCCTTGCCACTATAAAATAGCAATCCACTACTAACACTAAACCCTATAATAAAAGCAATAAATATCGTAGCTATCTCTTTATATTTTGCTATAAGATTATAAATACTCTTTAACATAAAACCCTTATAAGTAATTTTTTGTATGATTATACCTTATATTCATAAAGAGGCAAAAATGTTTTATAAAGTTTTAATAATAATTTTTGGTATATTCTTTACACCCGCTTTTGGTTTTGCTCTAATAAAAGAGTATAAAAAGGCTTTTTTGATTATATTTATATTATTAATTGCTACGCTATTGCAATTTTTATTTAAAAATCCATATATTCCAATTTTATCATTCATATTATATTTTATTGCTCTAATATATTTTGTTATATATGCTTTAAAAAGTGCCAAAAATGATAAAAGATTTTCATTAATACATTTTTTATTAATTGTATCTACTCTTGTTTTAATCATATTCATTTCATCACATTATAAGGAGAGGTTGATATTTCTAACAAAATCTAAAAGCTTTACAATTCCATCTGATAGTATGAATAATACTCTATTTAGAGGTGATATAATTGGTGCTATAAAAGATGAGAATATTAATTATGCTAATATATCTATATTTTTATTAGATAATAATTTTTATATAAAAAGAGTAGTAGCTTCTAGTAATGATGAGGTAATATTCTATGGTAAACATCTATTAGTTCACTTTTCAAAAAAGATTAGTTATAAAAATTTAGAAATAGTAACTTTGCTTAATAAAAAGTGGATAATAGACCCTTATAAAAATATGGGTAAAAAGATAATCTATAAAGCCAAAAATATAGATATATTTACTCTAATGATTAATAATATTAATAGAGTAGCAATGAAACCTATATATCTTAAAGAGTTAAATTCAAAAATATTTAACGTAAATAATACAAAAATAAATGCATTTTATTATAAAGTTCCTCAAAATTCTTATTTTATGATGGGAGATAATAGAGAAAACTCATATGATAGTAGATTTTTTGGAGCAATTAATAAAAATAGAATTTATGGAATAGCTAAAGTTGTTTACTTTAACTAT
>CAYPVY010000088.1:0-4893 GCA_964414305.1 uncultured Nitratifractor sp. | reverse complement strand
TATTATCTAGGAATCATACCTAACCCCCAGTTTGGGCGAATTGTTTTAATTATATTTTTATTCTCTTTTGATATTAGTTTAATAAGCTTTATATCTTTATATTTGGATTTATTTATAAATATATAATATTTTGATTTTGTGCTTATAACCTTTTTTAACTTTAAATTATATTTTTTTGCAAATTTATCTAAATTAATATTATCTTTTTTAAAAGATATTATGATACTGCTATTTTTTATAATACTTCTTGCACTATTTTTATTTGTATCTAAAAAAATTTTTCTCTCAATTCCATTATCTATAATAGTTACTATTTGGGCATATGTAACAGTTGCTAAAACACTTAAAGAAATTAATATTTTTTTCATGATTTTCTCCTAATATCCATATATTTTTAATTTAAGACTTTTTAGCTTTGCACTATTTGAGCCTTTATTATCAAGTTCTATTTTCCATTCCCCAATTGATTCTTCATCTATAAAAGCTCCAGTTCCAAACCTAAAGCCTCCCTTCATCCAGTTGCCATCTGGTATAAAAGTAGAACCAATTTTAGTTCCATTTTTTATTAGTAATATTTTAGTTCCACTTGGACTTATTAGATATATATCAAAATCACTTGCATTTTGTGTATCTAAATCTACTGTTGCTTCAACCCACTCAATTTTCATATTTTTATCAATATTTATACTAAATTGAGATGATTTATCTATATCTACACCTCCAATACTTTTAATAGCTTCAGTAGATTTACTACTTGGTAAATTATTATATCCATTTTTACATATATCAATAGCTTTTTTAGCATCTATAAGTCCAAAACCATAATCTCTACTAAAGTGAAAACCAGCACTATTTGTTATCCAACTTTTATTTGAGATATCTACTTGTTTTGAACTTTTTGCTAAAATATACTTAACATCTCTCCATGTTAAATTAGGACAAGCTTCTAAAATTAATCCAATTTCAGCACTAACCATAGGTGCTGCTGCACTTGAACCAGCCATAGCATAAGTATAATTTTTATTTATATCTTCATCCCAAGTTTTTGGAGATTTACCCATTAAATAAGTTGTAGCAATTGTAGGACCTAATGTATAATTTGCCGCACCTCCATATGCTGTTACCCAAAGATTTGCTCCTGGAGTAGAATAATTAGCAACTTTATTTTCTACATTTAAAGCACCTACAACAATTGGATATCTATTATTTAGAATATATTGAGTATTTGCATCTGCATTATATGTCCTTGAGTTACCACTTGCAAATACATATAATCTTCCTTTACCATCCCTTAATTTTTTAGAACCTTCAGCTAAAATATCTTCATAAAATGTATCAATTGTATAATATCTTCCCCAGCTATTATTACTAACTGCAATCTCATTTGCTCCATCACCACTAAGCCATGCAGCCTCTAATCCATCTAGAGATTGAGAAACAAGCCAGTTGCTACCAGCAATCTTTGCAAAAGGTGCTACACCTCTAATACCTTTGTTATTAAATGCTCTTGCAGCTGCAATTCCAGCTAACATTGTTCCATGAGGTGTAAAAAATCCTCCAGGAGTAGGTTCGCCTTGTTTATCATTATTTAAAGATCTGCTTAAGTCTATATTATCTTTTAAATCTTCATGATCTACTTCTATACCACTATCTACAATTTGTAATATTACAGGATTTCCATTATTATATCCCATATATTTTTTATATACTTCAAATAGATTTAAATCATTCCCTACAATAGAGCTAACTCCACTCTCATTTGTAGGTGTTCCCTCAGCTTTAATATACCATTGTTTATTAAATAGAGGATCTCCTTCTAGCCCATCAACAATTCCATCTTGATTTTCATCTGGATTTTTACTACTCATTCCTAGCATTTTTTCAATATTATCAGGAATATAATCTCCATCTAAATCTTCGGATGCTTTACCTCCTCCATTATTTCCGCCTCCATTTTCGCTAGAGTTTGATTTTGTTATATATAGTTTTACAAAAACATTATATTTAAACCCTCTATTATCAATAACTAATACTTTAACTTCATAAATATTATCTTTGTTATAATCTTTTGGATTTGAGTATTTAGGAGTAATATTTAATTTAATATTTTTATTAACTATACTAAATAATTTAGAATCTAAGCCATTAATTATTTTAATAGATTTTATATTATTATATAAAGATATAACTATATTGCTATTACCCTCTTTATATCTAAAAGTTTTTGTAACTTTTGCTACTCCATCTATTGCACTATTTGGTTGATTGTTTTTTATTTTATGTCCACTGCTAGACATATTACATCCACTACTAATTAATATTACAGATAAGGCAATAGAAATATTAAATACATTTTTCATAACGACTCTCCTCGATAATCTGTTTATATTCTAACAATATAATATCGATTATATGGAATATCTGACAAAATGAAATAGATTTTATGAAAAAAATATCAAAAATTAAAATATATTTGACTTTATTAGAAAAATATGATATACTTATAAAAATTATTTATTATATGCTTTTTAAAAACTATATTAATAAATGACATATTTTTTATATTGTTTTTTATATTAGGATATAATGGTAAAAAATAATAAAGGATTTGATAATGTATACATTTATAGCAACTTCAGTAATACTTTTTTTAACGACTTTAGCTGTAGGAAAAGTATTTTTTGATAGAGTATAATTAATAAGATTAAAATTTAGGCATAAAAGTTTTTATCTTTATGTCTAAACTAAAGAAAAGCAAGAGTTTAATAATATTTTTCAATTGCCTCTTTGGCAATTTTTCTATCATCAAATGGTATTTTTTCTTGACCTATTTCTATATAATTTTCATCACCTTTTCCAAGAATGAGTAAAACTTCATTATCATTTAACTCTTTGATAGCTTTATAAATAGCCTCTTTTCTATCGACAATTGTCTCTACTCCATCCTTCCCCTTTAGTGGAGCAACAATATCTTCAATAATTAATTTTGGATCTTCGCTTCTTGGATTATCACTTGTTACATATATTTTTTTGGCATACTTAGCAGCTGCTAAACCCATTTTAGCTCTTTTATCCCTATCTCTATCTCCACCCGCACCAAAAACAACTGCAATATCTCTATCTTTAATACTCTCTAAAACCTTTATCATTCCATCAGGAGTATGAGCAAAATCTACTATAACTGCTGGATTGTGAGATACAACTTCCATTCTCCCACTAACACCACCAAAGTTTATAACTTCATCACATATTTTTTGAAGAGGATATGATGTTAAGAGTTTTACAGCTGATATTGCTGCAGCTAGATTATATACATTAAAAAGTCCTACCAAATTTGATTCAAAACTTGCCATTTCTCCTAAATGATTAATAGCAGCTTTTATTCCACCATTTAAGCTAAATGCTTCTACTTTAAATGTAGATGGTTCATCAAGTGAGTAAGTATAGGCTTTACTTGGATTAAAAACTATTTTTTTTGCTTCATCTTTATTTATAAGTTTTAGAGTCTCATCCATAAAAAATTGACTCTTAACCTTTCTATACTCTGCAATACTTTTATGATAATCTAAATGATCTTGAGTAACATTTGTAAATATTTTTAATGCAAACTCTATATCTTCAATCCTATTTTGAACTATAGCATGTGAGCTAACCTCCATTACAAAATATTTTGCATCATTATCTAAAGCCACCTTCATATTATAAAGTGTTTGTAAAATCGAAGGTGTGGTTAAGCTCTTATCTTCAATTCGTCTATCATTTACAAAAAAGCCTCTTGTTCCTTGAAGAGCAGCTTTTTCTTCTAAATCTGTAAGCAAAGAGTATATTATAGCTGCTGTTGTTGTTTTTCCATTGGTTCCAGTAATGCCTATTACTTTTAAATCTTTTAAATTCCATAAATTTATTAACTCTTTTGGAGTAATAATGGTAGTATTTTTAGGTAAGCTTTTGATATATTTGCTATTTTGTGCAGTTTTTAAAAAATAGGTAGATTCATTTACTTCTCGGGTATCTTCAGTGATTGATATACCCTCTTTTAGTGGGTATATCACATACTTCCTTTTGGAAGTAGAGAATATAGTGTTAAAATATCTTGGTCATTTTTATACATTGGTGCGTGAGTCTCTAAATACTCTAATGCAACAGAATAATATCCATTCTCAGCCAATTTTTTAATAAAATCTATAAATTGCCACTTTTTAGAGATAATAACTTTAGTAGAGAATATTGCATCTTCAAATGCCTCTTTAAAGTTATCTTTATCTTCTATTATTTGTAAAAAATCTTCATATTCAATTCCATCATAAAGAGCCATATCTTCATCTAAAAGTGTATATATATCTTTTTGCATATCACCTTTTGTAAGTGTGTCTGCTAAGTTTTCAATAGATAAAATTGGATCTGAGGTTGTCTCTTTTATAGTTTGAAAATAGTAATATAAAACTTGTGCTTCCTCTTCATAATTAAATCCTAAATCACATAGCATTGCACCAACATATGCATCTATTGAGTTTGGTTCTTTATTTAGAGCAATAGAGTATAACTTTAGTGAATTTTTATAATCCTTTTCTAAAAATAATCTCTCTGCTCTATTTAGTAAAATATCTAATTTCACAACCTCTCCTTAAAATTTATTTTGTTTTATTTAGTTCGTTTATATGAATAATACTAATTAGTATTATATCACATTTTATATCTTCTTTAAAAAAATATATAAAAAAGTAATATTTATTTACTACAAGTGTTACTATAGTCTATATATAGATACTTTTTAGAAACTAATAGTATCTATAAGTTCTAGTATATACTAAAATTTTCAAAAAGTCTAGATTTATTTCAAATTTATAAGAATTTGATTAAATATAGATATAATTATAAAAAAAAATAGATGAG
>CAYPVY010000087.1:0-4983 GCA_964414305.1 uncultured Nitratifractor sp. | reverse complement strand
TCACCTGTAAAAATCTTTTTAAATTGCACCATACCAGCATTTGTAAATAGTAAAGTATCATCATCAGGCACAAGTGGAGAACTTGGCACTACTTTGTGTCCTTTACTCTCAAAAAAGTTTAAAAACTGCTCTCTAATATCCATTGATTATCCTATTGTTTAATTGGAGTTATTTTATCTAAAAAGAGTTAAAAAGAGTATTTATTAGTCATATTTTGAATTTTAATTTTGATTAATTTTGAGGTAGCTTTTGGGCTACCTCATCTAAAATATAGTGTATCTAAAAACTATAGGAGGAGAAGAAATGAAATGATACAAAATATATTATTAGGCTCGTTATATATAAGCCACCACTTTACCAATAATTTACCCCTTATTGGTAGTGTTATTATATAAATTTAATGTGGAGTAGTTGTGGAGTAAATTTATTACTTAAAATTTTTTTCTAAAAAGTTAGCAATCTCTTTTGCACCATTTGGATTTATCTCTTTTGGCAACTCTTGGCTAATGGTGCTTAAATCTTTATTTAAGAGCTCTAATATAAAATCTATAGTTATTTCATTTTCTCTTTTAACCCAAGAGAGATTTTTATCTGCTAGATATTTTGCATTATAATATTGATGGTCATTTGCAGCATAAGGGTAGGGGATATAGAGGGCTGGTAGAGCATTTGCAACCATCTCCCAAAGTGTTGAAGACCCAGCTCTAGCGATTGCAAAATCTGCTTTATTTATAATTTGTGGCAAATCTTTGCTAAATCCAAATACTTCAGCCTCAACACCTATTTTTTCATACTCTTTTTTAATCTTCTCTTCATGCTTTTGACCTGCTTGATGATATATTTTTATGCCTCTTTCTTTTAGAGATGGTGCTAATTTTAAAGCTAAATTATTTAAAAACATTGCACCTTGAGAGCCACCACTAATAAGTATAGTTTTAATAGTGCTTCTAACTCTAGCAGTTTTAAAAAATATATCCTTTACTGGTGCATCTATTTTTATACTACCATTATCATATGGAGAGATTATCTCTTTGGCAAATGGTTTTAAGAGTCTATTTAGGTTTCCTATATATGCATTTTGTTCATGAATTACTAGAGGTATTCCAAGAGATATTGCAGCAAAAGATGCAGGAGCTGCTGAGAATCCACCAACACTAAAGACTACTTTAGCTCTATTTTCTTTTAATATTTTTCTAGCTTTTTTTGCTTCTTTTAATATTTTAAGCAAGGATAAAATCTTGCCTATTTTACCTTTATCAACTACACTTTTTGTATCTAAAAAATATTTATTTTTAAATGAGTCATCATCTTCAAACCACTTTTTATCCAAACCAGATATTGAACCTATAAATATTTTATCCATATTTGTGTGTTCTTTTACTGCATCAACAATTGCTAAATGACCGCCAGTTCCTCCACCAGTAAAAACTATACTCATATTTTAACCTTTCTACTTAACATTAATACCATTGCTATTGCTAAAGATGTAGCTATAATTTGTGAACCACCATAACTAAGAAGAGGCACTGCAATACCTTTAATTGGTATTAATCCAGTTACACCAAATAGATTTATCATACCACTTGCAAATATAATAACTGCTACTCCTATAACAAAAAATCTCTCCATAGGTTTAACTAAAAAAGATGCTATATAAAACATTCTATAAATAAGATATGCATAAAGAGATAAAAAAATCAACAATCCAATAAAGCCAATCTCTTCAGCAATTCCTGCAAATATATAATCTGTATGAACCTCACTTAAAAAACCAAGTTTATATTGTCCTTCTCCTAATCCTCTACCTATCATTCCACCACTTTGGATAGAGTTTATTGCATTAATTACAGGTAGTGGTTGTGAAGTATCAGTAACTCTTAGCATACTCTCCCAACTTTTTGGTAATATTGCTAAGATTCCATCTTGCACACCTACCCACCATCCTTTTATTCTATGAAGTCTATGAGGTGCTATTATAATTAAAATTGCAACTAATCCAATTGCCAAGCTAAATAAGCTAATAAATAACTTTTTAGAGCCACCGGCAAGTATTATAATTGTCATTAGAGTAATTGTAATTACTACACTCTCTCCTAAATCTTTTTGACCAATAGCAATAAATGCAACAGCT
Source organism: uncultured Nitratifractor sp. (assembly GCA_964414305.1). Lineage (GTDB taxonomy): Bacteria > Campylobacterota > Campylobacteria > Campylobacterales > Sulfurovaceae > JAADEQ01. Next base: position 2,852 of record CAYPVY010000087.1, on the reverse strand, counting down.
ACTAATAGTAGCATAAAATATGGTAATAAAATTGATATCTCTTTAAATATAGAATTTGCATTTACAATTTGCTTCTCTTTTCTTGCTAAACTCCAAGATATAAAAAATAAAAAACCATATTTGAAAAATTCTGTTGGTGCAATTGATAAAGAGCCAAATTTTATCCATCTCTTAGCACCCAAAACCGCTCTAACTAAACTATCTGGTAAAAATAGCATAATAAGGACTGCTATAGAAGATATAATAAAAAGAGTAAATCCAAGAGGTTTAAAAACTTTGTATGGATTCATTGAACCAACAAAAGTTAATATGAAAATAGAGATTAATACAAATGTAAGCTCTTTTTTAAAGAAATGAAACTTTTGGGCTCCAAAGTATATTGTTGGAAAAATAGATAATGAATAAACAGCAACTAATGATAATATTAGTAAAATAATAGATGTAAAATAAAGGGGTCTATCCATATATATATTAGCCTTTTTTTGAAATATTTTTAATATAATACTATTTTTTTATTAATTAGTATTAAAATTATGATATTATAACGCAACAATTTAAAAGGAAATTTATATAAGCTTAATGAATGTAGAAAAAAGAGATATTTTAAAGAGCAAAAGAGTAAAATTTATTGTCATTATTATGCTTCTTTTGCTAACAATTTTATTAATAAGAATTTTTACTCTCACCATAGGTTCAAAAAGTGAAATCAAAACAAAAACTATAAAAGATAGAGCATTAAGAGGTAGTATAATCTCTAGTGAAGGATATACAATAGCTAGATCAATTAAAAGCTATAGTGCTTCATTTCATACTAAATATTTAGACCCAAATAAAAAAGAGTTTTTCTTAAAACTTTTTAGCATATACTCAAACATTCCTCTAGATGAATTAAAAAAGAGATTAGTAGATAAAAATGGAAAAGAAAAAAAAGGTTGGGTTGTTTTGGCTGATAATATTGATGCAAAAACTGCAATTTATCTAAAGGAGTTAAAGTATAAATTAAATAGATTTAAGGTGTTTAGAGCATTTGGTGTAAATAAAAATTTCTATTATGGATTGAGTATAACTGAAAAAGGAGAGAGTAGGGAGTATCCTCTAAAAGAGGCTTTATCTCCAATTTTAGGTTACACAAGAGTTAAAGAAAAAGATGGATATAAATATATAGTTGGATATAATGGTATTGAGAAATTTTATGAAAAGTATCTTAATAAAAAAAGAGATGGCTTAATAAGTGGTAAAAGAGATGCTATTGGATATATTATACATACAAAATCTACTAAATATGTAAAAAAAGAGAATGGTTATAATCTTGTATTAAATATAAATTTAGGGTTGCAAAAGACAATAGATTATATTCTTGATGATTATAAACAAAAGTTAGAAGCAAAAGAGATAATTGCTGCTGTTATGAGAAGTAAGGATTCAAAAGTAATTGCAATAACATCTAGCAATAGATATAATCCATTAGATATTAAGCCAGATGAAATTGCAAATTTACAACCAAAAGCCACAACTTATGCTTATGAAGCTGGTTCGGTTCTAAAGCCTCTTACTTATGCTTTGGCATTAGATAAAAATTTAATAAGCACAAATACAATATTTAATACTTATAATGGGAGATTTTGGCTAACTCCTAAATTCAAAATAACAGATGATGAACCAGAAGCATCTCTAAGTGCTGAAAATATAATAATTAAATCTTCAAATATTGGTATATCACAGATTGCCTGGCTATTTGATAAAGATGATTTTAGAAATGGGTTATTGAAGTTTGGGCTTGGAACTCAAAAAAGTGGAATTGATATTGGAAGAGAAGCAAGAGGATTTTTATATAGTAAAAAGAAGCTAAGAGCAAAAGTTAATAAGGCTACAACTGCATATGGATATGGTATCAAAGTTACTTTTGCTCAACTTTTAAAAGCCTATAATGTATTTAATAATAATGGTGTATCTTTTAGTCCTAGAGTTGTTAATTATATAGAAAATGAAAATGGAGATAGATTTTATCTAAAAAAAGATTACACAATTATTCATCCAATAAATAAAGATACAGCTAATATTGTAAAAGAGACTTTGATTAAAAATGTTAAGTATGGAACAGGTAAATTAGCATATACTGATGGTTTGGAGGTAGGTGGTAAAACAGGAACTGCTATGATTGCAGAACATGGCAAATATGTCAAAAGATACCATACAAGTTTTTTTGGATTTGCAAATGATGCTTATGGTGATAGATATACAATAGGTGTTTTAGTTATTGAGCCAAAATATGAGAAACATTTTGCTTCACAAAGTGCAGTTCCAGTCTTTAAATCTATAGTAGATGCGATGGTTGAGCAAGAGTTTTTAAAACCAAATATCAACAAAGAAAAACAAGAAAAGATAGAAAAACAAAAAGAGCAAAAAGCAAAAGAGTTCAAAGCTAAGCAAAAACAAAAAGTTTTAAAATTAAAAGAGAGATTAAGAAGACAAAGAGAAGAGATAAGAAGAAAGCAAAGAAATAAAATTAGGCAGCAAAAATATCATAAACCAAAGACCAAGGTAAAAAGAATTAAAAAAGCACAACCTATTGATAATACTGTTGATTTATTTTAAATCCATATGTTATCAATAAGTCTTGTCTCTCCTACAAATGCAGCTACTAAAATAATAGTATTGCCTATTTTAACCTCTTTTAATTCATTAAATTCTCTATCTACAATTGCAACATAATCTAACTTATCAACGCTTTTTAGTAAAATCTCTTCCATCTTTTCTTTAATAACATTAGTATCTAATATGCCTTTTGATATTAGCATAGATGCCTCTTTTAATGATTGGCTTAAACTTAGGGCTCTTTTTCTCTCATCTTT
>CAYPVY010000086.1:0-5221 GCA_964414305.1 uncultured Nitratifractor sp. | reverse complement strand
TGTTAAAATGGCAAAAAATTTATCTTGGCATTAGGTATATAATGAAGAATTTAATAATAGTAGAATCACCGGCAAAAGCTAGAACAATTAGCAATTTTTTAGGAAAAGATTATAAAGTAGTAGCATCAAAAGGTCATATAAGAGATTTACCTAAAACACAATTTGGTATAAAAATAGAAGATGATAAGTTTATCCCAAAATATGTCATAGCCAAAGAGAATAAAGATACTGTAAAAGAGTTAAAAAAATTGGCAAAAGAGGCTGAAACTATCTATCTAGCAACAGATGAAGATAGAGAGGGAGAGGCTATTGGATATCATGTAGCAAAAGCTATAGGAAAAGAGCCAACAAAGCTTCCAAGAATTGTATTTCACGAAATTACAAAAAGTGCTATAAAAAAAGCTTTAGAGAACCCTAGAGTTATAGATATGAATAGTGTAGATGCACAACAAGCAAGAAGATTGCTAGATAGAATTGTAGGATATAAGCTATCTCCACTACTTGCAAATAAAATTCAAAGAGGTTTGAGTGCAGGTAGAGTCCAAAGTTCGGCTTTAAAGCTTGTAGTAGATAGAGAAAGAGAGATAAGAGCTTTTAAACCTCAAGAATATTGGAGTATAAAAGCTATTTTTCAAAAGAGTATAGAGTCTGAGATATACTCATACAAAGATAAAAAAATATCAAAATTAACAATATCAACTAAAGAGTTAGCAGATGAAATTGTAGAAAATGCTAAAAATAGCTCATTCCAAGTAGATAAAATAGAAACTACTAAAAAGAGTGCTAAAACACCACCACCTTTTATGACTTCAACTCTTCAACAAGCAGCTTCTACCCAACTTGGTTTTGCACCCAAAAGAACTATGCAAATAGCTCAAAAATTATATGAAGGTGTAAAGACAAATAGTGGTATAAGCGGAGTTATTACATATATGAGAACCGATAGCTTAAATATTGCCAAAGAAGCTGTTGATAGTGCAAGAGAATTTATAGAAAAAAGTTTTGGCAAAGAGTATCTACCAAGCAAACCCAAAAACTATACAACAAAAAGCAAAGGGGCTCAAGAGGCTCATGAGGCTATTCGTCCTACAAATATAGAGTTTACTCCTGAAATTGCAGCTAAATATCTAGATGCTAATGAATTAAAACTATATAAATTAATCTATAATAGATTTTTAGCATCTCAAATGAGTGATGCTAAATATGAGCTTCAAAATATATTTTTCAAAGGTGGCAATACTATCTTTAAAGCTCAAGGTAAAAAGATGCTATTTGATGGCTTCTATAAGGTTTTGGGTTATAGCGAAAAAGATACAATATTACCAAAATTAGATGAAGGTGAAAATGTAGAGTTAAGTAAAATAGAAGCTAAACAAAACTTTACAGAACCACCAGCTAGATATTCTGAGGCTTCTCTTATCAAAGAGCTTGAGAAAAGAGGAATTGGTCGTCCAAGCACATATGCTCCAACAATTACTATATTGCAAAATAGAAACTATATTGAGATTGACAAAAAAAGAATAATTCCAACAGAAATTGCTTTTACAGTAATAGAGCTTTTAGAGAAACATTTTGATACTATAGTTGATGCAAACTTTACATCAAATATGGAAGAGAAGCTAGATTTGATTGCTGAGGGCAAAGAGAGTTGGCAAAAGATTTTAAAAGATTTTTACAATCCATTTATAGAAAAGATAGAAAAAGGTAAAAAAGAGATTCCATCACAAAAGAGTGTTACGCCAATTGGAGAGAAATGCCCTGAGTGTGAAGATGGAGAGTTGGTTATTAGAAAAGGAAGGTTTGGTGAATTTATATCTTGTTCAAATTTTCCAAAATGTAAATATAGCAGAAACCTAAAAGATGATAAAGATAATCAGCAAGAGGCTCAAGAGAGTAATGAGATATGCGATAAGTGTGGAAGCCCTATGGTTATTAAACAATCACGCCGTGGAAAATTTTTGGCTTGTAGTGCTTATCCAAAATGTAAAAATACAAAGCCATTAACACCTCCAAAAGAGGCAAAAGTGCCTTGTCCTGAATGTGGAGGTAAACTTCTTCAAAGAAGTAGTAGAAGAGGAAAATTCTATGGTTGCGAGAATTATCCAAAATGTAAATTTATAACAAATTATGAGCCTATCGAAAAGAAATGTCCTGAATGTGGATATATGATGGTTCACAAAGAGTTAAAAACAAAAGCCCTTGATGAGTGCTTAAAATGTAAATATAAAGAAAATGAGGTTAAAAAATAGTTGAGTAGCATAAGAATTGGGGTTTTAAGTGATACACATAAAAGAGGAGATTTGCAAGAGAAGGCTATTGCTCATTTAAAAAGATGTGGGGCAGAATATCTGCTACATCTTGGAGATTTAGTGCTTCCTGAAAATTTAATAAATTTAGCAAATAGCAATTTAGCATATGCTGCTGTATTTGGCAATAATGATTATGCTCTAAAAGGGATGGATAATTCATATCGTATAAAAAAAGAACCATATTATCTAAAGATAGAAGATACTACTATAAAAATGATGCATCATCCATATTATTTAAGTAATGATTGCGATATTATCCTCTTTGGACATTTGCATAAATTTAGTGTAGAATATAAAGGGGGCTCTTTATATTTAAATCCAGGAGAGATATGTGCTAGAGAGAAAAATTTAAGTGAATGTGCTATAATAGAAGTTAATAATCAATTTTTTAATGTAGAGTATTATTTTAGAGATATTAAAAGTGATATTTGGGATAGCAAAAGTTTTAATTTTAAAAGGTAATAGATGTCAAAAGAGATTTTTTTATGTGCTATAAATAATATTATGAGTGGTAATTGTAATGAAGATTGCAAGTTTTGCACTCAAAGTGTTAAGTATAAAGCAAAAATAGATAGATACAAACTAAAACCAATAGAGCAAATCATTAATGAAGCAAAAATAGCAAAATCAAATGGTGCTATAGGATATTGTTTGGTAACTGCTGGGAAAGGTTTAGATGATGAGTTAACTGAATATGTAGCAAAAGCTGCTTATGAAGTTAAAAAAAATCTTGATAATTTAAACCTCATAGCTTGTAATGGAACAGCCTCTAAAGAACAGTTAAAATATTTAAAAGATAATGGTATAGATAGCTATAATCATAATTTAGAGAGTTCAAAAGAGTATTATCCTAAAATTTGCACAACTCATAGCTGGGATGAGAGATATCAAACTGCTATAAATGTAAAAGAAATTGGTCTAAAACTATGTAGTGGAGGAATTTTTGGTATGGGAGAGAGTAAAGAGGATAGAGAAAGTTTAATTGATTCTATCATATCTTTAAATCCAGAATCTATTCCTATAAATTTTTTCATACCAAACCCTTCACTTCCAATAAAAAGTAGAAATATAGAATATAATGAAGCATTAGATATTATTAAAAAAATAAGAGCAAAAAGCAATGCTAGAGTAATGGTTGCTGGTGGAAGAGAAGAGATATTTAATAGTGATGAGAAATTAAGAGAGATGTTTAATACTGGAGTTAGCTCAATTGTAATAGGAAATTACCTAACAGTCAAAGGTGAAAATCCACAAACAGATAGAGAAAAATTAAAAAATTTAGGATATAAAATAGCGAAGAGTTGTAATGCCAAGTGATATATATTTAATTTTAATTTTAGCATTAATTTTATGGTTATCACCATTTATAGCAAACCTTATTAAAATGCCAATTCCAGCTGTAGAGATTTTAATTGGTTCTATATTAGCTACTATTGGAGTTATTCATAAAAATGAATATTTTGAATTGATTGCTGAAGTTGGCTTTTTGTATCTGATGTTTTTAGCTGGATTAGAAGTAAATTTAAGTAAAGTTTTAAATGCACCTAAAACACTTATTAATAGGGGATTAGCTTATATCTCTTTATTAACTATATTATCAATTATATCTTGGTATATCTTTAAATTAAATATTATATTTACTCTAGCTCTTCCTCTAATATCTGTAGGGTTGTTGGCTACATTATCAAAAATTTATGGTAAAGATAAAAAATGGATTGAAATAGGATTTATTGTTGGAATTTTAGGAGAGATAGCAAGTATTATAGCTTTAACAATTTTAGATGCAGCAAGTGAAGTGGGATTTAGTATAGAGTTGATATACAAATTATCTATTCTATTTGGATTTATATTGTTAATAATACTTTTATATAAAATATTAGATTTAATTTTTTGGTGGATTCCAGAATTAAAAGATAATCTTATGCCAAAAAATAGCCATGCAGAACATGATATAAGACTTAGTATGGCTCTATTCTTTCTATTTATTGTTATAATGATTTGGCTACATTTAGAATTAGCCTTAGGAACATTTATTGCAGGAGTTGCAATTAGTGCATTTTTCCATCACAAAAAAGAGTTAGAAGAGAAGATGGGAAATTTTGGTTTTGGATTTTTGGTTCCACTATTTTTTATTCATGTAGGAACTACTTTTGATTTAAGTGCTATCAAATTGCCAGGTGTGCTTTCAAATGCATTACTAATTATAGCACTATCATTTATTATAAAAATAGTTTCTACAATAGTTTTACAACCATTTTTAAAACCAAAAGAGTTGATTTTATTAGCTTTAGGTTTATCTATGCCACTAACTTTACTTGTAGCAATAGCAACTATTGGTTATAATACAAAATATATAACCTTGCTAAATTACTACTCATTAATTCTAGCAGCAATACTAGAGATACTCATAGCTATGAGTGCAATCAAATTTTTGGCTAGAAAAGCTTAAGATGAAGTTTTAATACTATCTATTAAACTAAGATAATCATTTATAACTTCACTATTTGCCTTTTTAAACCCAACTCCAGTAAAGAAAATTTCTTTATTATCAGATTGAAAAAATAATAAATCATTATCCTTATATCTTTTACAAATATACATTTTTCCACTTATTGAACTACTTTTTATATCTTTTTGTTTTAAATCTATACAACCTTCTATTAATATATAATCTCTAATATTTATATATTTTGAGTTTTTAGAAAAAATTGCAAGTTTTACATTATTTTTATCATCCATATTTAAAACATAGTATCTAAATCTACTCTCTTTATAATTTGCCCATTTTAAAAAAGGAAATTCTACTTTATAATTACCAAGTTTAATTGATGAATCATTTTTGAAATATAGCCATCCTAGTTTTAAGCCTGAAGTTCCCAAAAGCAATATTACAACTGCTAATACCAAGCCAA
>CAYPVY010000085.1:0-5225 GCA_964414305.1 uncultured Nitratifractor sp. | reverse complement strand
TGATGCAATATTGACTTTGCCAATTAATAAAGAGGCTTGGGATAAGGCAGGTATTAGATACAAGGGTCATACAGATGCTTTAAGAGATATATTTAAGCAAGATGCAATTATGATGCTTGGATGTCAAAAGATGTATGTAGCTTTATATACTGAACATATTCCTCTAAAAGATGTCGCAAAAAAAGTTAAATATAAACCATTTAAAAAGTTTTTATTAGATTTAAAAGATTCTTTAAAAACAGATGAAAAGATTGCTGTGCTTGGCTTGAACCCTCATGCAGGAGATAATGGTGTTTTAGGCGATGAAGAGAAAAGTATAGAAAAAGCAATAAAAAAAGTAAATAAAAAAATAGGATTTGAGCAATTTGTTGGTCCAATAGTCCCAGATATTGCTTTTACCCCTCGTTTTAGAGAGAATTTTAGATATTTTGTAGCAATATATCATGACCAAGGTTTAGCTCCGCTAAAAGCACTATATTTTGATGAGAGTATAAATGTATCTCTAAATCTTCCAATATTAAGAGTTAGTGTAGATCATGGCACAGCTTTTGATATAGCATATAAAGGCAAAGAGATAGATATAAAAAGTTATCTAAACTCTATTGAATATATATGCAATAGTTAAATAGAATCTATAATATCTAATTTAAGTTCTTTTGGAAGTTGTATATCTTTTATCTCTTCTTTAAATAGATATAAATCACAATTGCTTATAATGCTTAGAGTATTATTTTCATATTTAAATTCAAATTTAGCTTTTGGAGCATACTCATATAGTAAATTTCCCATAGTATAAATCAATCCTAACCATTTTAAGGTTTTTTTATTTGGTAGAAGCTCTTTATGCTCTTTTTTAATAGCTTTATATATAAGTTTTTCACCCTTAGAGCGTAAAATAGCTGCAATTAATAACATTTGTCTATGTGTCAATTGCCAATTTAATTCATTAGAAGCTAAATAGTATGTATGTTTGTGTTCATCATAAATATTTAGTGTTTTACCAATATTGCTAAGTTTCATAGCATATTGCAACTCTTTGCTATAATCGCATTTAGTAGATATAGTATCTTTTAGTAGTGAATATAAGTTTTTTGAAATTTTTTCTTTTTGTTTTGTTGGAATGCCTAAAATATCTAATCTATCTCTTATGCTTACTATGCTTGGATTTAATTCTTTAGGAAATTTTCCACCAACACTTCTTAACATATCATTTAAAAATACCCCTTCTCTTACACCCACACCACTTGTTATTACTCTACTTATGTTTAAATATTTTAGCAATTCACTAAATATTACCAAACCCTCTCTAATAGTGTCAAATCTATTCTCTTTTATTTTTAGTTTTTTTAGTTTATTTATATCTTTTGTATTAATAATCTCTTCTATATGATTTTTATAGTCATTTATATTATACTCAAAGGCATGAATTTTTTTATAACTATAGTTACTAATTTCTATAATTGATTTTGCAAAAGCTCTTAGAATACCCCCAATTGCAACTGCATAATTTGCTTCTTTTATATCATTTGGGATTTTTTTAAACTCTTGATTAATAAACTCTTTTGCTTCTTTTATATCTCTATTCTTATCAAAAAATAGCTCTTTTAGAGTAATTGTTCCTATATTTAAAGAGACAGTAGATACTATATTTTCATTTTTGATTAGAGCAATATCTGTAGAGCCACCTCCAATATCAACTGTAATAGAGATATCTTGATTTATTGGTAAAAGGTTTTTGGCTGCAACAGCACCTAAAAATGCCTCTTTATTACCATCAATAACTTTTATTTTTAGACCAGTCTCTTTTTTTACCAAAGAGATAAATTCATATCTATTAGGAGCATTTCTAACTGCTGCTGTAGCAATAATTATAGTTTTTCTTGCTTTATATTCATCTATTATATTTTTAAATGTTTTTAAAGCTCTTAAGGCTCTTTCTATGGCCTTTGGTTGCAAGATACCATCGTTTTCAAAACTTCCTTCACTAATTCTAACACTAGCTTTTTGTTGTGCTATTAAGTGAAAACCAAATCTACTAGTTCTTTGGTATATAACAACCCTAGCAGAGTTAGAACCTATATCTACTATTGCTACTCTTTTAGCCATTAGTAGTTATAGTTCACTTTCATACTGTTTAAGCTTATATTTTAACTCTTCAATAGTTTCAACATTATCTGGGTCTGGTATAATGCAATCTACTGGACATACTGATATACATTGAGGTTCATCAAAAAAACCTACACACTCTGTGCATCTATCAGCATCGATTATATATATTGGATCATTCTCTTCAATTGAGCCAGTTGGACACTCTTCTCTACAAGCATCACAAGCAATGCATTCATCTGTTATCATTAATGACATTTAACCATCCTTTTATAGTATATTTTATTTTAAGACACTGGTTTATAACTTATTTAATCTTAAATAGACTTTAATTATTTTAAATAGTTGCAAAAAATTGCAAAAATATGTCATTTGTAGTTATTTAATTCTAATATAAGTGTTGCAACACTACCTATTCGATTTTTTCTGCTTTTTAAGCTAAGTTTTGCTCCAAGTGAATCTGCAGAACTTTTTGCCAAGAAGAGTCCAAGTCCAGTTCCTTTTGATTCTTTTGACCTTTTAAATGGTGCAAATAGATCAAAATCTTTTGGCAGTCCAGGACCATTATCTTTTATTCTTATTATTAAATTATCTTTACAAGTAAATGTTGATATATATATTCTTCCCATTTTGGGAGAAAATTTAATAGCATTTTGTATTAAATTTTGCAAAATATGTCTTATTAGTATAGGTTGTATTTTTATGGTTAATGACTTTGGCTTTATGTTTTTAATTATAAACTTTTCTTCTTTTATTGCAATTATTTCAAACTCATCACAAATTGTATTAATATATTTTATTATGTCTATATTTTGAGCTTCTTCAAATTGAGCGCCTTCAGCCCTTCCAAAAGCCAAAATAGATTCTACAATATCATTTAAATTATCTATAGATTTAATATTTTGCTCAATTGCAGCACAAAGAGATTCTATACTTTTATCTTTTTTTATTAGTGTAACTTGTGATTTTGTTTTCATAACTGCTAATGGAGTCTTTAATTCATGAGCTGCACCAATAAACAAATCTTTTTTATATTTAATAAAATTATCTATTTTTGTAATAAGTTGATTAATAGATTTCTCAAGAGGTTGAAACTCTTGGGGAATAGATTTGAACTTTAGTTTTGCTAACTTTTTTTCATTCATTTTTGCAATATTTAAACTAAAAAATTTGATAGGCTTAATTAACATTTTTGAGAGAAAGAAAGCATATATAATAATTACAATCAATGAAAAGAGATTAATAATTATAATAGCTTGATATAGTTTATTTTCAAATTTTATATTTTGTGTTATATCTTTTGTTAATATAAGATACTCTTGAGACTCAAAATTATATGGGAAGAAGCCTTGTTGATAATATTTGTTATTAACTTTTATAGTCCTAAAAAAGCTTGGTCTATATTGCATAAATTGAGCTTTTTGTATATTTGCTTTTATATTAAAACTCTTTTGCAGTAGCTCTTTATTCTTTTTTAGTCTATCTTTGAGGGATTCTCTATCTTTTAGTAAAAAGGAGGCTTGTTTTTTTAGATTGTTTTGTATTTGTGCGTTTGAAGTATATCTTATATATAGATATAGTGAAGATGATGTTATTAAAACTAATGTTGCCATAGCAACAATTAGCTTTAAAAGAAAGTTAAATCTTAAGCTTCTTCTGTATAGCAAAACCTATAGCCTCTTCTTCTAACCGTTTCAACAGTTGTAATTCCTAAAGGCTTATCTAACTTTTGTCTAATTTGATTTATTGCAACCTCTATAACATTTGGAGTTACAAGTTCTGGCTCTTCCCAAATAGCATCTAGCAATTGCTCTTTTGATACAATTTGGTCATTTCTCATTGCAAGATGTGTTAAAACTTCAAATGGTTTACCCTTTAGTTCTACACTCTCACCCTTATATATAATTTTTTCTTCTTCTGGATTTATTATCAAATCACCTAAATTTATAATATTGCTACCACCAAATCTAAGCTTAGCTTCTATTCTCATTAATAAAATTTCAAAATCAAAAGGTTTTTTTACATAATCGTCTGCTCCAGCTTTTAAAGCAGCTATTTCACTCTCTTTATCATCTCTAGCAGATAAAACAATTATAGAAGTTTTGGAACTTTTAGATTTTATTTCACCAATTAAATCTATTCCATTCCCATCAGGCAACATCCAATCAAGCAATACTAAATCATAATTTCTAATATCTATCATATATCTAGCATCACTTAATGATTCAGCTATATCACTTTGATAACCAAACTCTTTTAACCCTTCACTTAATGTTTGATTAAGTGTAACCTCATCTTCTATAATTAGTATTCTCATCTATCTTTCCTAAAATTAAAGATTTCTTAAATTATATCATAAATATATCAACAAAATAGTAAATTTTTTAATTTATCTTAAACTTTTTTTAAAAATTATAAATCTTTAATTAGACATATTTTTTCAAAGTTTAATTTCTAAAAGGTATAATTATTAAAAAAATTTAAGGGATGGGTTTATGGTAAGATTATTTAAATATATTTGTATAATGGCACTTTTTTTAACTACATCAATTTTTGCATCAAAAAGTATTGATGTAGATTTATCAAATCAAATGCTTTATGCCAAAGAGAATGGAAAAGTTATATTTAGTGGTAGAATATCATCAGGAAAAAGAGGTCGCTCAACTCCAACAGGCGTATTTAGAGTCTTAGAAAAAGATAGATTCCATATTTCAAATAAATATCCAGAGCCACATGGTGGAGCAAAAATGCCATATATGCATAGATTAACTAAAGGTGGAATTGCAATACATCAAGGATACCTTCCAGGATACCCTGCATCTCATGGATGCATAAGAGTATCAAAAGCTACAGCAAAAAAGCTATGGAGATGGAGTAAGACTGGTATAAAGGTAAGAGTTTTTGGAAATGCTTCAAACTTTAGATATGCTAAAAGAAAGAAGAGTAAAAAAAGATTTTATGCAAAGAAAAAACAAAAAAATCATTATGCTAAAAGAGCAAAAAAAGTTAAAAGATATATAGCTAAAAAAAGATACCATAAAATTAAGCGTAAAAGAGTTTATGCACACAAAAGAAGCAGAATTAAACACTATGTAAGAAGAGATAGTGGATATAAGATT
>CAYPVY010000084.1:0-5267 GCA_964414305.1 uncultured Nitratifractor sp. | reverse complement strand
GATGAGAGAAACAAAAGAGTAAAAGGATAGGAGTGTTAGTAAAAGATATATATGATATATTAGATGAATTAAGCCCATTTGATACTCAAGAGAAGTGGGATAATAGTGGATTAAATGTAGGTAGTTTAAATAATGATATTAGTGAAATTGTGCTATCTTTAGATATAGATGAAGATTTAATCCACAAAGCAAAAGAAAAAACTCTTTTTATAGTGCATCATCCAATAATCTTTGGTAAATTAGATAGTATCAATATCGATAAATATCCATCAAACCTAATATCAAAAATGATAAAAAAGGATATAAGCTTAATTGCAATGCACACAAATTTTGATAAATCTCATCTAAATAGATATGTTTTTGAAAAAGTATTAAAATTTAATCTAAAAGAAGAAAATGATTTTATATGTATTGGAGATGTAAATTTGAGTTTTGAAGAACTTTTAAACATCTTAAAAAATGCTCTAAATTTAAAAAGTTTTAAAGTTGTAAACAAAAAAGATAAAATCAAATCTATTGCACTAACAACTGGTGCAGGAGCTTCTTTAATAGATATGGTAGAGGCTGAATGTTTCTTGACTGGAGATATAAAATATCATGATGCAATGAAAGCTTTAAGTGAGAATAAAATGTTAATTGATATAGGACATTTTGAAAGTGAACAATTTTTTGTAGATGCAATGAAGCTTTTATTAAACTCTATGGCAATTTCAGCTATAATAACACAATCTAAAAACCCATTTGAAATTATTACCTTATAAAAAGGATAGACCTTGAATATTTACACAAAAGAGTTAGTAGAATTATCAAAAATTGATAACGATTTAGAGAGTTATAACCCTCAAATAGAAAAAATCAATGCAAAGATTGAACAAGCTAAAAAAGTAGTAGATGAAATAAAAGAAAAAAGAGCTGAAATTTTAGAGATGATTGATATCAACAAAGCTAAAATCATTAGCTTTGAAGAGCAAATTGCAAAGTTAAAAGAGCAATTAGACTCTATTAAGAAAAAACAATCTAAAATAAAAAATGAAAAAGAGTTACAAGCTCTATCAACTGAAGAGCATATAGCAAAAGATACTTTAAAATATGATAATGATGAAATCGAAAGATTAAATAAAATAAACGAGATTAAACAACAAGAGTTAAAAGAGCTTGATGAAGAGTTAGAAAGAGCTCAAAAAGAGTTTGAAGAGGTGTTAAAATCAGTTGAAGCAGAGATGAAAGAGATTGAGGAGAAAAAACAAGCACTTTATCAAAAAAGAGAAGAGCATATTAGAAATATGGATCCAAAAATTAGAGAATTTTATGAAAAAATAAGAAAATGGGCTGGTAATACTGCTGTTGTAAAAGTAGAAAACCAAGCTTGTTATGGATGCTATATGAAAATTAATGATAAAGCATATAGTGATTTAATTAAAGGTGAAGAGATTGTAACTTGCCCTCACTGCGGTAGAGTCTTATATATAGAATTAGAGGCTCAAACAGCCGAGGTATAAAGTTAGTGTGTTTTATTATATATACTTTATAGTAGTAGCTATTTTCTATATAGTAGCTACTCCTTTTTTACTTATTTTATCATTTAAATCAAAATATAAACAATCAATTCCATCAAGATTTTTTCTTATAAATAATCCATCATTTAAAAGTGATGGATTACATTTTCATACATGTAGTCTTGGAGAATCCAAAGCCATTAAACCAATTGTTGATAAATTTGACAAAGATATATTAAGATTTAGCACAATAACTCAAACTGGTTATGAAACAATTAAACAATACTCAAAGCAAAGTAGATATTTACCTTTTGAGATATTTTTACCTTTTTGGTTAAAGAGACAAAAAGTTTTAGTTGTTTTTGAAGCAGAGCTTTGGTATATGCTATTTGCTACCGCTAAAAAAAATGGAGCAAAAACTTTTCTAATAAATGCTAGGATTAATGAAAAATCATACAATAAATATCTTCGTTTTAAATGGCTATACAACAAAATTTTTGAAAAGATAGACTTTGTTTATGCACAAAGTGAAGATGATGCAAAAAGATTGAAATCTTTAGGTGCCAAAAATATAAAAATAAGTGGAAATTTAAAACTAGCATCAATACCCAAAGCAACCAAAGAACTTCCTAAAAATTTTGACTTAATAATTACAGCTGGAAGCACTCATAAAGGGGAAGAAGAGATTATATTAGATGCCTTTATAGAACTTAAAAAAACAAAAAATGCACAATTAATTATAGCTCCTAGACATCCAGAAAGATTTGATGATGTCTCAAAATATATTAAAAGTAGAGCAAAAGAGTTAAATCTAAGCTTTAGTAGATTTAGTCAAAATCAAACTCTAAAGAGTGATATAGTAATTTTAGATATTTTGGGTCAATTGGTAAATGCTTATAAAATAAGTGATGTTGTAATTATTGGTGGGGCATTTGAAAAAATAGGTGGACATAATGTATTAGAAGCTGCACAATTTCAACCCAAAATTATTAGTGGGAAATATTATTTCAATCAAATAGAGCTATTTAAATATGTAGATAATCTAACTATAATTGATAGCACAAAATTAAAAACAACTCTATTAGAGTATGAAAAATTACCTAAAAGTAAAATAAATACAAATTTTGACATAGATAATATTATAAAGGATATACAAAGTGTTCTATAAAGAAGATAAAGATATGATTATACTTAAAATAAAAGCACAGCCAAATGCTAGTAAAAGTGAATTTGCTGGTTTGTATGGTGATGACGCTATAAAAATAAGAGTTGCTGCACCAGCAGTAGAAGGTGCAGCAAATAGTGAACTTATAAAATTTTTATCTAAAAAGTTTAAAGTTCCAAAGAGTAGTATTGAGTTTGCAAGTGGTCAAAGCTCGAAAATAAAATTAATAAAAATACCAAAAAGCCAACAACTAGAAGATTTTATAAAGGAAATAAAAAGTGGAAAATAAAGCATATAAGCTTTTAGCAGAGCAATTAAATATATCTGGTAAAAGAGCAAAAGAGTTGATTGATAGAGGATTAGTTTATGTAGGTGATAAAAAGGTAAAAATAGCAAGAGCTACACTACCAATAGAGACTAAATTTAGAGTAGAGATGCCAGATAGTGTTGAAAAAATTTTTGAAGATGATAATATATTAGTAGTTAATAAACCAGCTTTTATAGATAGCTATGAAGTAGAAGCAATTTACCCATATGCAAAGCTTATTCATAGACTAGATAGAGAAACAAGTGGAGTTTTACTTCTTGCTAAAAATGAAGATTTTCTTAAAAAAGCAATTGAAGAGTTTAGAAATAGAAGAGTTCAAAAATTTTATAGTGCTTGGGTTGAAGGTGTAGTTTATGAAGAGATAGTTATAGATGCTCCAATACATACTATAAAAGGTCCAAAATCTATATCAAAAATAGATAATAAGCTTGGCAAAGAAGCCATAACAATAGTTAAGCCAAATGAAATCCAAGGCAAAAAAAGTAAAGTAGATATAGAGATAAAGACTGGTAGAACTCACCAAATTAGATTGCATCTATCTTACATAGGTCATCCAATTGTTGGAGATGAACAATATGGTAGCGTAACAAAGGCAAAAAGGCTTTTGTTACATGCAAAAGGCATAAAAATATTTGGAAAAGAGTATAAAGCAAAAGAACCTAAAGATATACAAAGATATAAATAGGTAAAATAATAATTAATGTAAATAATATGGGAGTATAGGATGTTTGATTCTTTAACAGAGAGTTTTAAAAGTGCAATCAATAAAATAAGATTTCATGATGATGAAAAAGCACTAAAAAAAGCATTAACAGAACTTAAAAAATCACTTCTTAAAAGTGATGTTCATCACAAAGTTGTAAAAGAACTAATAAATAGTGTTGAAAAAGATGTTAAAGCAGTTGGCGTTGGAAGAGATGCTTTTTTAAATGCTTTGGCAAATAGATTAAATGAGATTTTAACTGCAAAAGGCAACCAAGGATTTGTATTTGCACCAAAACCTCCAACTGTTGTTTTGATGACTGGGCTTCAAGGTAGTGGTAAGACTACTACAACTGGAAAATTAGCATATATGCTAAAAGAGCAAAAAAAGAAAAAAGTCTTAGTAGCAGCTGCGGACTTACAAAGACTTGCAGCAGTGGAACAACTTCGTCAAATTACAGAACAAATTGGAGTAGATTTAATTGCAGATGAAAATGCTAAACCCCAAGATATAGTTAAAAGAGCCTTAAAAGAGGCACAAGATGGCTTATATGATGTATTACTTATAGATACTGCTGGTCGTTTGGCTATTGATGATGAGTTGATGGATGAGTTAAAATCAATAAAAGATATAGCAAATCCTGATGAAATTTTTTATGTAGCTGATGCAATGACTGGTATAGATGCTGTTAGAACTGCAGCAACTTTTAAAGAAAAAATTGGCATAAGTGGTGTGGTATTGAGTAAATTTGATGCAGATAGTAAAGGTGGAGTAGCCCTTGGGGTAGCTCATCAAGTAGGTGTTCCTCTTCGCTTTATTGGTAGTGGAGAGAAGATGCAAGATTTAGAGCCTTTTATCCCAGATAGAATAGTTAGCCGCCTTATGGGAGCTGGAGATATTGAAGGCTTAATGGAAAGAACAGCAGCAGTAATAAATGAAAAAGATGCCAAAAAAATAAGTAAAAAGATTAAAAAAGGACAATTTAACTTTAATGATTTTTTAGAGCAAATGGAACAAATGAAAAAGCTTGGCTCAATGAAATCAATTATAAGTATGATTCCTGGTATGAGTGGCATAGCAAAACAAATTGGAGATATGGATTTAGATAACTCAAAAGAGATTAAAGAGATTAAAGCTATGATTAGCTCTATGACTCCAAAAGAGAGAGAAAATCCAGACCTTTTAAATAATAGTAGAAAAAGAAGAATAGCAGCTGGGGCAGGACTTGATCAAATTCAAGTAAATAGAATTATTAAACAATTTAAAAATGCAGCAAAAGTTGCTAAAAAACTATCTTCAAAAGGTGGTATGAAACAGATGATGAAACAACTCCAAGGTGGAGGAGGAATACCTCCTGGATTATTAAAATAGATACTCTTTTAATATTTATCTATTTTTTAATAAAATATTTAATAAATTTATGGTAATATTCGCCACCAAAAGGCGATTGTGCTTTTATTATAAAAAAATCTTGAAGGATTAGCCAAAATGACAGTAATTAGATTAACAAGAATGGGTAGAAAAAAAAGACCTTTTTATAGAATAGTTGTAACTGATAGCAGAAAAAGAAGAGAT
>CAYPVY010000083.1:0-5368 GCA_964414305.1 uncultured Nitratifractor sp. | reverse complement strand
TTATCAAAAAAATTTCCAAATGTCAAATTTGCCTCTATTGGTCCAAATATTAGATATCCTCACTCAAAAAGAGAGTTTGTAGAGCTAAAATCTATCGAGAAGACATATAGTGTTGTTAAAAAAATTTTAAAAGACTTATAAATTTTATTGACTTAATTTTAGAAATATGTGATAATTTTAAATAATTATCAAAGGTAATAGATGATTTTTAATGATAGATTTGATGCAGCTAAAGAGTTATCAACCAAATTATTGCAGTATAAAAATAGAGATGATGTAATTGTTGTTGCCCTTCCTAGAGGTGGTGTGCCTATAGGATATATTATTGCTAAAGAGTTAAATCTTCCTTTAGATATATTTTTTGTCAAGAAAATACCATCACCTTTTAATAAAGAAGTTGCAATAGGTGCAGTTAGTGAAAATGGTTCTATTTTTTTAAATGAAGAGATTATTAAAGTATTAAATATTTCTAAAGATTATATAAAAAATAGTATAAATGAAATTTTGCAAAAAATAGCAGAAAAAAGAGAAATTTACAAAATAAAACCAAAAAATTTAAAAGACAAAGTAGTAATTTTAACTGATGATGGTATTGCAACTGGTTCAACTGCTCTTCTTGCATCAAAGGCTATAAAACAAATGGGTGCAAAAGAGGTAATTATTGCTACTCCTGTTGCCCCAAAAGATAGTATAAATTTATTAAAAAAGGTAGCCAATAAGGTAGTTACACTAATTACTCCAAGTGATTTTGTGGCAGTTGGAGCATATTATAAAGATTTTCATCAATTAGATGATAAAGAGGTTATAAAACTACTTAATCAATAACTATCTCAAATATATTTTCCATATTTTTCTTATCATATTTATATCTTAATTTGTAATTTAATTTATCCAAAACTGTAGCAACTATATATAAGCCAAGCCCAAAACCAGCAGATCTTTTTTCTTCTTGAGAGAATGGTTCTGTATAATACTCTAGAGACTCTTTGAGTTTTTCTCCTTTTGATTTAACCATAATTTTATTACCAATTACTATAATTTTTGCTCTTTTATCTGTGCTATATTTTATTGCATTATCTATAAGATTTTTTAAAACTAATGCTAATAGAGCCTTATCAGTATATATTGCTTCATTTTGATACTCAAATGTATATAAAGATTTATCTTTTAATAGAATTTTTTCAGTCTCTTTGAAAACTTCTTTTATTGTAGTCTCTTCTTTTACAGGAGCAAAAGTATACATCGTTACTCTTTCTACTTGAGCTAACTCTTCAATTAATTCATTCATTCTATCAAAAGAGCGAATCAAAATCTTTCTTGTCATCTCATCTTCAACTGTTTCAGCAGCAATTCTACTAGTTGTAATAGGGGTTTTAAGCTCATGCATAATATTTCTCATAAATAGATTTTTAGAAGATATTAGCTGTTTTATATATTTTATTGCTTTATCAAAACTTTTTGCAATCTTTGCAATCTCATCATCACCTTTATAGGTTATTTTAATATCTAAATTACCTTGAGCAAATTCATCTATCTCTTTATTTAGTTTTTTAAGAGGAGCTAATTTTTTTAATACCAAAAGATAAAGGATAAACAGAACCACAACTAAAAATAGAGCTATAGTAAATATTAATTGAGTTGTATAATCAATAGGATGCATATCCTCAAGCATCATAGCATAATCATATCTATTGACATATATAAAATATCTATTATCTACTTTATATACTTTTACATTTCCATAAATTGAGCTACCTTCAAAAAATGTTACTCCTTTTTCTTCAATTATTTTTTTAATTTCATCTGGATTATCAACCTTTTTTAGAGAGTATTTTTTAAAAAGGTCTTTTACCTCTTTGCTATTTTGTTTTATATCTTTATTTAAAATAAAAGTATTTGCAATAAATTTATATTTAAATATCTGCTGGAAGTGTCTTTGATCTTGTGTAGCATTTAAAAGAATATAAAAAGTCAAAGATATAACCAAAAGTGCAATTATAAATATTGTATGAATAAAGCTAGTAACAGAAATATTTTTCATATATTATGCCTCATCAATTAGCATATATCCAACTCCTCTAACAGGTTTTATATAACTTTTGGATTCATCTATTTTAGATAATTTATTTCTAATTCTAGAAATTATTACATCTATATTTTTAATAGAGCTATTATCATCTATATGTTGGCTATCATATAGTAATTGTTCTCTAGAGATTGCAGAGTTTTTATTGTTTATTAAAATCTCTAATATATCAAATTCAGCAGCTGTTAACTCTAAAGTTTTATTTTTGAATTTTATAGTATGTCCTTGTTTATCAACTACAAAATCTCCATTTGTTTCAGCTTTATTTTGAGCATTTGTTCTTCTAAGAATAGTTTTTATTCTAGTAACTAATTCTCTTGGGTCATAAGGTTTGGGCATATAATCATCTGCACCTCTCTCTAACCCTATTACTTTATCTGTTAAGTCATTTCTTGCTGATGAGATAATAATAGGAATATTTGAATTTTCTCTAATCTTGTTTATCACATCTAATCCATCAATGCCAGGTAGAGTCAAATCTAAAATAATCAAATCAAAATTCTTTTGAGTCAATAAAGATAGCCCTATATATGGGTCTTCTGCGCACTCAGTATCTATTCCATATTTTTTTAAATACATACTTAAGGTTACTAATAAATCTGGGTCATCTTCTATTATTAAAACTTTTATATTATCTTTTGACATAGCTAACCCTTTTTGAAGAACAATATTTTTAGATATAATAACATAACTTATATTATAAAGGTTAAAATATGTATGAATATAAAGCTGTTCTTTATCAAGAGAGTATGATAGGCTCTTTGATTTTAGGGCAATCAAAGATAGATCCAGTTAGATTTACTCAATTTTTAAATAAAAATGCAAGAGAGGGCTGGGAAGTTGTAACTATGGAAAAAGATATAAGAAGAATGCTACTTTTATGGAAAAGAGAAGCATATGTAGTTATATTAAAAAGGAGAGTAAAGTGAGAGTTATGAAGATAGCAGGAGTAATTGTTGCAATAATACTTTTTATTTATTCTATTTTGTTAATAGGTCAAATATGGGGTGATTGGATGAAGTGGAGCACATTTATAAAAGTTAGTATAACTGCTGGTATAGTAGTAGTTGCTATAGGAATAATTGCTTTGATTTTAAGAGAGATATTTGAAGAAAAAACTCTAAAGGATAATAACTTTTTAGATTAGAATATATTTTAAAAATATATAATTTTTTGGGTATAATATATTAAAGATTAAAGCAAGGAATTTATTTGGATTTAGAAAGCTACTGGATAGATAAAATAAAAACTCCATTTATTGGAGATGATGGTGCTATCGTTCAAGAAAAAATCTATGCTATGGATGCTTTTTGGGAAGGGACTCATTTTAAAAAAGAGTGGATGAGTGTAGAACAAATAGCATATAAGGCATTTATGGTAAATCTATCAGATATGGTTGCAATGAATGCAGATGCAAAATATATGCTAATTACAGTAGCTTTTCCAAAAAATATTAAAAAGAAATTTATGAATAAATTAAGCTCAACTTTAAGTAATTTGGCAAAAGAGCACAATATCGAAATAATAGGTGGAGATACTATTGGTAGTAATAGATTAGGCATTGTAATTACAATGATAGGAGAGAGTAAAAACCCACTTAGAAGAGATAGAATAAAAAGTGGAGACCTATTGGCATATACAGGAGATTTAGGGAGTGTTAAAAGAGATTTAGAGCTTTTGTTTGAAGGAGAGAGAATCCCTGATAATTCAAAGTTTTATAGACCTATATTAAGAAAAGATTTTATAAAAGCAGTTACTCCATGGCTAAGTTCTGGTATGGATATTAGTGATGGTTTATATTGTGATACAAATAAATTATTAAAAATCAATAATCTACATATGCAAGAGTTAAAAGTAATCACACCAGATATAGGAGAGAGTGGGGAAGAGTATGAAATGCTTATAGCTTTTTCTCCAGAGAATTTAAATAGAGTCAAAAGAATAGCAAAACTTACAAATACCCCTCTAACTATATTTGCAAAAGCTACAGATAAAGAGAGTGAATCTTATCCTTGTGGTTCTCAACATTTTTAATTTATATCCATTTTATCTTACTATTTAATTTAACTTTAATATAAATTCCTTTATAATTATATAAAAATTAAAGGACTCTTCAATGAAAAAATCTCTTGCTATTTTAATTTTTGCAACATTGGCTTTTAATACTCTTAATGCAGGCTCATATATGTGTCATTTTACAAAAAAGATTAGCTATTCAAGTATGAGAGATAAAACACCAAATAGAATCAAAAGAGTAAATATGAAAGTAATTTATAGAGTAGTTGGTAATGAGCTTCTTACAAAACCAGTAGGTGTTGATAGAACTTTTAGTGCTTATTCAACTGGTAAATTTCTAGATAGATATGGTGATTTATATTTTGCTTTTGAATCAAACAAAGGCTATATTTATGCAATTTCAGAAGATTTTAAAAGAGCTATAGAGATGACGCCAAGTGGTAAGACTGTTTTAAAGGCATATTGCTATCCATATTAAAATTTTATAAAACTAATTCCTACTCCTACTTTAGAGCCTTTTAGGCTCTTATTGCCTATACTTTTTTGTAAATTTAATTTAATATTTAAATTTTTCATTTTTTTATACTTAAAATATTTTCCTACATTCCAAAAGAGATTTCCCCCAAAACTATAGACTCTATTCTCATTTAAAATTTTTGAGATACTATTATCAAAACTACTAATTCCTCCATATACTTTTGCATAAATTGGATAATTTAAAAAAGATGCAATTTTATGTGTATATAAACCAAGCTCTAAATTTGTATCAAAGCCTTTTATATTACTACTATTTATAATATTATATTTTATTGTGGCGTTTATATAAGGATTAAATTTTTTAAGATGTTTTTTATAATTTATAGAAGAGTAGTAGCTATTTAATCTCTCTTTACCATCTAATAAAAAAGTGGCATTATATCCTAGTTTTATATTTAAATCTTTGCTAAAAATATATCTAAGACCAGCTCCACCAATTAAATATTTATTATAAACTTTATCTTTTATAATTTTATAATATCCTATACCACCATTAATATATGGATTTAATTTATTATCTTTAAAAAAGAAATAATTTCCTTTTAAGGTGGTTAGTTTTATCTTAGTTTTATTAACTTCATACGAGCCACTATTTAAAAGTAAATCTTGAGATTGTATTAAGCTAGTATCATTAATTACCTTAGCATTTACATTTAATATAATAAAAAGAATTAATATTTTATATTTCATATAATATTCCCATTTGTCAATACCAAATCCAATTTTATC
>CAYPVY010000082.1:0-5628 GCA_964414305.1 uncultured Nitratifractor sp. | reverse complement strand
AACCTCGAGCTAGGCCTTAGGAGGGCCCTGCTTTATCCAGTTAAGCGATGGGGACTTCTGGTATTGAAATTATACCAAATAAATTATATTTTTACTTAATATCTAATTTATCAATTTTTATACCTTTTGGTCCAAATCTAAAATCAACATTTAGATCTAAATTGATATTTTTTGAAGCACTATAATTTAAATTTCCATTTTTATCAGTTATAGAGTAAATTATTATGTAATATGTAGCTATTAATACAACTATAGTTAATAAAAATGCTTTTATTAACTTTTTGATTCTTTGTTGTATATTGGAGTTATTATGATGCTTCATCTAGTCTAAATCCTAAAGATTCAGCTTCTTGGATAAAGCTTTGTGAGACTCTAATTTTTGATTCTATAATAACATCAGCTAATTTTGAACGAATTTTTAAAGATAATGGATGATGTCCTGGATGCTTTTGTGCAAGACACATTAGCTCTTCAGCAATTTTTGAATCTGGCATAAGGTCAATTGCAATAATAATTGGTGGTGCATCTGGTTCTTGTGTGTAAGTTTCTTCTTTTTTGATATTGACTTTTTCTTTAGTAGCATCATCTAAAGATTCAATTTTTAAAATAGACAATCTTGTAAAGTCATCAGTTTTAGAAATTTTTACTTTAAACGCAATAGGTTCATCTAAATTAAAATTATTTTCAAGCTCTTTTATATGATTTTCAAACAACATTAACTCAATATTTCCATGCAAGTCAAGTAGAGTGGCTATTGCAAATTTATTTCCTTTTTTAGAGATTTTTTCATTAATCTCTTCTATTTTACCAACAAATAGAGCTTCAGAGCCATCTGCTAATTCATCTATTTGCGAACTTAGTGTATGTTTTATCTTATCAATTTTATCTCTATATTTATCTAGTGGATGTCCTGATACATAAAAACCTAGTGTCTCTTTTTCAAATGCTAATATTTCTAGTGGATCATACTCTTCAAAATTATTTAACTCAATTTTAATATGAGTCATCTCTTCGCCGCCACCAAATAATGAATTTTCTGCTTGTTTTTTAGCTTGTGTTACTTTGGTTGAAGCATCAATAATATCTTCTATTTGTAACATAAGTGCTCGTCTGGTATATCCAAATGAATCTAATGCACCAGCTTTAATAAGGGATTCTATAACTTTTTTATTTACTTTTGTTCCATCTATTCTACTAATAAAATCGCTTAAATCTTTAAATGGTTTATCCCCTCTTGATTCTAATATAGAATTTATAGCTACATCTCCAGCACCCTTGATTGCACCAAGACCAAATAAAATAACCTCTTTTCCATCAATATTACTTGCTATGAATTTAAGACCTGATCTATTAATATCTGGTGGTAAAAGCTCAATTCCCATATGTTTAACTTCATCAACATATCGAACAACTTTAGTTGTATTGTCTTTTTCCAAAGATAATTGAGCTGCCATAAAATCTGTTGGATAGTATGTTTTTAGATATGATGTATAAAAAGTTATCATAGCATATGCTGCAGAGTGAGATTTATTAAATCCATATCCAGCAAATTTTACAATTAAATCAAATAGTTCTTCAGCTTTTGCTTTATCAAATCCTTTTTTTTCTGCACCCTCGGCAAATTCTCCTTTTAGTCTATCCATCTCCTCTTTAATCTTTTTACCCATTGCACGACGAACTAAGTCTGCACCACCAAGAGAGAATCCACCAATAGTTTGAACAATTTGCATAACTTGCTCTTGATAGACAATAACTCCATAAGTTGGTTTTAGAATTGGCTCAAGTTCTGGAAACATATAGGTTATTTTTGCTCTACCATGTTTTCTCTCAACAAAATCATCAAGCATTCCAGATTCCATAGGACCTGGACGATAAAGGGCTAGCATCGCGATGATATCTTCAAATCCACTTGGTTTTAGCTTTTTTGCTAAATCCTGCATACCTGCAGATTCTATTTGAAATAGCCCTAAAGTATTTCCAGTAGAGATATATTCATAAACCTTTTTATCTTGGATATCAATCTCTTTAAAGTTTATATCTATACCGTGTCTTTCTTTTATAAGTTTTAGGGCTTCATCTACAACTGTTAGTGTTTTTAGCCCCAAGAAGTCAAATTTAATTAAATCAACATCCTCTACATATTTGCCACTATATTGAGTTGCTAGAGTCTCTTGTCCACTAGGTTTAAATAGTGGAGTCTTCTCCCACAAAGGTTCATTTGATATTACAACTCCTGCTGCATGAGTTCCTGCATTTCTATTTAAACCTTCAAGTGCTTTTGCAAATTTCCATACTCTTGCTGCTTGAGGGTCGCTTTCTATTAGCTCTTTTATTTTTGGTTCTTTCTCATATGCTTTATCTAGATTTATTCCTAATTCATCTGGAATAAGTTTTGCAAATGCATCTGCTTTTGCATATGGCATATCCAACACTCTTGCTACATCTCTAATTACACCTTTGGCTAAGAGTTTACCAAATGTAATAATTTGTGCAACATTATATCTCCCATATTTATTTATAACATAATCTATTATCTCTTGACGCCTACTTTGGCAAAAATCCATATCAATATCGGGCATACTTACACGCTCAGGATTTAAAAAACGCTCAAATAGTAAGTCATAAGGCATAGGGTCAATATCTGTTATCTCAAGTGAGTATGCAACTAAACTACCAGCAGCCGAACCACGCCCTGGACCTACTGGAATACCCATTGACTTGGCTTCACGCACAAAATCCCATACAATAAGCATATATCCTGGGAATTTCATAGAGTTTATAATATTAATTTCTCTTTCTAATCTATCTTTATACTCTTGATGTTTCTCTTTTGGCACATACTCTAATCTTCTTTTTAGCCCTTCTCTTGCTTCATACTCAAAAAGGACTATATCATTTTTTAGTGAATACTCTTTGTCTGGTTCTGGAAGTTCTAAGCCTCTTTTTTTTGCCCATTCTCTAGTAAATTTGAAGTTTGGAGGTGTTGGATTACCAAGTTTTATTTCAAGATTACATTTATCTACAATCTCTTGTGTATTTTCTATTGCTTCTGGTATATCTGCATAAAGTTTTGCAATCTCTTGGGGAGATTTTACATAAAATTCATGAACTGAGTGTCTTAATCTATTTGGGTCATCATAAAGTTTATTCATAGCTATACACATAAAGGCTTCATGTGCATCTGCATCTTCTTTGTATGTATAGTGAGTATCATTTGTAGCAACTATTTTTATACCAGTCTCTTTAGATATTCTAATGATATCTTCATCAATTTTTTGTTGGTCTCCTATGCCATGTCGCATTATCTCTAAATAAAAATCATCACCAAAAATATCTTTATATTCTAGAGCAATTTCTTTAGCCCTTTCATAACCTTTTGCACCATTTTTTTTATTTCTATCACTTAAATTTAGGTGCCAATTAACCTCTCCTTGTAAACAAGCAGCAGAGCAAACTAAGCCCTCACTATGTTCTCTTAAGAGTTTTTTATTTATTCTTGGGTAATAGTAAAAACCTTTTATATATGCTTGGGAGCTTAGATACATAAGATTTTTATAACCAATTTCATTTTTGGCATATAGACATAGATGGAACCTTTGTTTATTGCTTTTATCATCTAATTCATCACTATTGTGTATATATGCTTCCATCCCAATTATAGGCTTAATTCCTTCTTGTCTCATCGCATTATAAAAATCTATAGCACCAAACATATTTCCATGGTCAGTCATAGCTACAGAATCCATTCCAAGCTCTTTTACTCTTTTGGCTAAAGTCTTGATTTTGTTAGCACCATCAAGCAAGGAATATTCGGTGTGTAGGTGAAGATGTGTAAATTTTGGTTTAGACATACAAAGCCTTTATAGTTTGAGTTATATATACTATATTATCAAAAAATAGTAAAAACTCTCTTAAAAAGATATTTAATTATCTTTTAGGTTTTTTAAAATTTTATTGGCTTTTTTACCGCCTATTTTAGTTAGAGTTTCTATAGCTTTTGTTTTGATTTTGCTACTATTTGTATCTATAAATTTATTAACAATATCTACTAATTTTTCATCATATAAGTTACCAATTTTATCTAGATAGTTAATTGTTAAATTTTGATCATTTAAACTTTTATAAAACTCTCCTTTAGTTTTCAAAAACTTTAAGAAGTCATTGTATCTATCTTTATCTATTTTTGTTAAAGATTTTTTATAGATATTTAAAAATTTTTTTATATCTATATTTAAACTATTATTATTTTCATAAAAAGCTTTATGTTTATATAAGTTTGCTATTACATAGAATAGATGAGGTATAGAATAAAACTCTTTAGATGCAGCTAATTTTTTGATTGAGTTATACTCATATATTCCCTTTTTCTTGCAGTTATAAGCCAATCCTTCATCACCTTTTTTATTACCTAAAAATATTATATAGTTACTTTCTTGATTAAATTTTTTGTAATTTTTAATTAGTTTCTCAATCGAGTAAAAATCTCTATCTAGCATTAAATTACTTATTCCATCATGCCATTTATATAATCTTTTTAAATCTTGTGGAATAGGGCAGGGTAGTATATGCTCTATGGTATTATTTACATCAGTTGGGGGATTTATTTCTCTTTTTATTGAGCTATTTTTAAAATATTTATTCAATATTTTAATAGATTCTTCAATGGGATAAAGCTTATTGCTATCAACTGGTGATAGGGTAACTAGTTTATATTTATTTACCTTGGAGTTAAATTGATTTAATTCAACTTTTGGATTAAATTTTTTAATTACATTTTGGGGCGGATTTATGTTATTTAACTTTTTATTAAAAGTAGAAAAATATATAGCAATTGATATTATAACCAAAGTAGTAATTTTTATAAATATTTTTAAAGGTGTGTTTTGTAATTCAACTTCATCTTTTGGTGGCTTAACACGCTTATTTTGTAATTGCTCATTAGAAAATCTTTTATTAATCAATTTAGAATCTATAGATGATATAGATTGTTTATGAATATCATAAATATCTTCTATACTTAAATTTTCTAGTCTATTTATTTGTAAATTTTTTTTATTTTTAAATTTTTCTATGAAACTATCATTTAAAGATATAACTTTTTGTTTAGTAAAATTTGTAATAAAAATATAGTTTGTATCAAGAGTTTCAGGCTCAATCTCTATATAAAGATGCGTTCCATTGAGTATATTAAAATAGTAGGCTCTATAAAATATTTTATCCCTAAAAGAGTATTTTAGCAAAACTCTTTTAGCAAAACCTTCAACTGATAAAAACTTTTCATAACTATCAAATATATTTAATAGTTTTTTATCTATACTATCAATATCTACAATTTGAATATCATATTTATTTCTAAAAAGCAATTTAATTATAGATATAATTAAAAGAATTAATAAGACAACAAAAAATATGTAGTATATATTATTTAAATCATACATTTATACTCTTTTTTTAACTAATTATATTAAAAAAAGATAAAAAATTAGTAAATATATAAAAATATAGCCAAAGAATGGCTAAAAATTACTTAACTCTCTCTAAATATTTACCCTCAACGGTATCTACCTTAATCATCTCTCCTTCTAAAATATGGAAAGGAACTTGCACAACTGCTCCACTCTCTAAAGT
>CAYPVY010000081.1:0-5634 GCA_964414305.1 uncultured Nitratifractor sp. | reverse complement strand
GCAATTATACTTGCGTCAGTTGTTTTTCCACTTCCTGGAGCTCCAATAATTAAAAATAGTTTTTTCATAATATTATCCTTGTGTTAAATTTTTTCTTATTCTTAAACCAAGCTCTTTTAATTGTTCTGCATCTACATCTGATGGTGCTTGAGTAAGTAAACATTGTGAACGCTGAGTTTTTGGGAAAGCTATAACATCTCTAATGCTATTTGTTTTTGCTAGAAGCATAATCAATCTATCAAAACCAATAGCAAATCCTCCATGAGGAGGTGCACCAAATTTTAGAGCATCTAGCAAGAAACCAAACTTCTCTTTAGCTTCATCTTCACTAATTCCAAGTAGTTTGAAAATCTCTTCTTGAATCTCTTCTTTATGGATACGAATAGAGCCACCACCAAGTTCAGTTCCATTTAGGACAATATCATATGCAATTGATTTAATATCTTCTATATCATCAAACTCCAATTTACCCTCATTATTTAGTTGAGGCATTGTAAATGGATGATGAAGGGCTTTTACTTTTCCATCTTCTACTTCAAACATAGGAAAATCTACCACCCATACAAATCTATATTCATCTTTATCAATAATATCCATTAATTCAGCAAGATATAATCTAAATCTTCCCATATAATCTAATACAGTTTTTTTATCTCCAGCACCAAAGAATACTACATCACCTACTTTTAAATCACATCTATTAATAATTTCATCTAAATCTTCTTGACTAAAGAATTTTGTAAGTGGACCTTTAAGACCCTCTTCTTTCATTTGGAAATATCCAAGTCCTTTTGCTCCAAATTTTCTAACATAATCTTCAAAGCCTTTCATTTGGCGTTTACTAAATATATTATCTCCATTTGGAACTTTTAGAGCCTTGATTCTATTTCTTTTTTTATCTTTTGCTATATCACTAAAAATTTCATTTGTGCTTCTTTCGAATATATCTATTACATCTATCATAGCTAAATCAAAGCGTAAATCTGGCTTATCTGAGCCATATTTTTCCATAGCTTCATCATATGTGATTCTCTCAAATTTTTGTGGAACTTTATCACCAAGACCAGTTGCATCAAAAATATCTTTAATTAAATTTTCTGCTACCTCTATAACATCATCTTGAGTGCAAAAACTCATCTCAACATCTATTTGAGTAAACTCTGGTTGTCTATCTGCTCTTAAATCTTCATCTCTAAAACATTTTGCAATTTGAAAATATCTATCAAAACCAGATACCATAAGAAGTTGCTTAAAAAGCTGAGGAGATTGAGGTAATGCAAAAAATTCCCCAGGAAATACACGACTTGGCACTAGATAATCTCTAGCACCCTCTGGTGTGCTTTTTGTAAGAACCGGTGTTTCTACTTCTAAAAATCCTTGTTTTGCCAAAGAGTTTCTAGCAGCTATTGCAGCTTGAGATCTAAGCTTGAAGATATTGTGCATCTTTTGAGTTCTTAGATCTAAAAATCTATATTTTAATCTTATCTCTTCATTTACATTTTCATCCTCAAGTTCAAAAGGCATAGGAAGTGAGCGATTTTCGATAATTAATTCATCTACTACAATTTCAACTTTTCCAGTTTTTAGCTTTGGATTTTCTAAACCTTCACCTCTTGCTCTAACTTTCCCTTTTGCTATTAATACATATTGATCTCTAACTTCATCTGCAACTTTATGTGCTTCTTGGCTATCTGCTGGGTCGCAAACAAGTTGAACTACTTCGTCATTATCTCTAATATCAATAAATATGACTCCACCATGATCTCTTCTGCTAGATACCCATCCAGCCACCTTAACCTCTTGACCGATTAAATCTTCATTTATTTGTGCACAATAGTGTGTTCTCAATTTTTTATCCTATGATTAAAATTTTTTGCGATTATACCTAAAGATATATAAAAATGTGAAGTAGGGTAGATTAGAGAGAGTATTTAAACCTAAAGTAGGCTATTTGTAACTAATCTCTTTTTCTAACTATTTTTGCTCCTAGTTTTTCTAGCTTCTCTTCTAATCTATCATAACCTCTATCTAGGTGGTAAATTCTTCTAATTTTAGTTACACCTTTAGCAGCAAGTGCCGCAATTACCAAAGCTGAAGATGCTCTAAGGTCTGTAGCCATTACTTCAGCTCCAATCAATTCATCTACTGGACGAACAGCTGCTACATTGCCTTTTAGCCATATATCAGCTCCAAGACGATTTAATTCACTAACATGCATAAATCTATTTTCAAAAAGCCTCTCTTCTATCAAGCTCTCTTCATTAGCCAAAGTTGCTACTGCCATAAATTGAGCTTGCATATCAGTTGGGAAGCCTGGATATTCACTAGTTACTATATTAACCTTTCTTATTATATCTGTAGGAAGTATGGTAATTGAGTTATTTTCTATTTCAAAATCAAAACCCATCTCTTCAAGTTTATTGATTGTAGTTTGAATATGTTCTATATTTACATTATTTAATGTGATTTTAGATTTAGTAATAGCTCCTACACATAGATATGTTCCAGCCTCTATTCTATCTGGGATAGTCTCTATTTCTTGTTTGTATTTAAGTGCTTTGCCACCTGTTCCATGAACAATTAATTTACTACTTCCTATGCCTTCAATTTTTGCACCACCCATATCTAGCATTTGGGCTAGTTGAACAATTTCAGGTTCTTTTGCAGCATTTATAATCTGAGTAACTCCATTTGCCAAAGCAGCAGCCATTAAAGCATTTTCAGTCCCACCAACTGTAATTTTATCAAATATTATTTTAGAGCCAACCAATCCTTCTTTGGGAGCTTTTGCAACTACATAGCCTTGTTTTAACTCAACACTTGCCCCAAGAGCCTCTACTGCTTTAATATGCAAATCTATTGGTCTTTGACCAATAGCACATCCACCAGGAAGGCTAACTGAGCACTCTTTGAATCTGCTAAGTAGTGGTCCTAAGACAAGTATTGATGCTCTCATCTTAGATACTATTTCATATACTGCTTTTGTAGAGTTGATAGTAGAGCAATCAATTATAGCTTCTGTATTATTGTGTTCTACTTTTGCTCCAAGCATACTAAGAAGCTTTAGCATTGTTCTAATATCAACTACATTTGGCAAATTTGTTAATTTAACCGGCTCATCACTTAAAATTGTTGCAGCAATAATTGCAAGAGCAGAATTTTTTGCTCCACTTATATCTATACTTCCTTCTAATCTATGACCACCTTCAATTTCTAAATAGTCCATATACAACCTTCATATTAAAAAATTTTTATTCAGTGATATTTTACTTAAAAATTCTAAAAAAAGCTATTTTTATTAAATTAATGAATATTATTTTTATATTAAGTAATGAAAGTTTTCATATTTTTAGATATATTTAATAAAAATTTTGATATTGTGTTAATTAGAATTTTTGTTTTTTATAAAGAAATGAAATTAAATATTATTATTAATTAATATTAATTGTGTGAATCTTTTGGAGGAATTATGGGTGTTAGTGTTGAAAGATTAAGAGATATTAACAAGAGGCTAAAAAGAAAAATTGAAGAGAAAAAAAGTAAAGGAGATGATAATCTATTTACTATTGAAATAGATTCCATTACTGAAAATAAAGAGCCTAGCAATAATTTAATTGACCAAATTCCAAAAGATTTAGCCAAAGAGATTGAGGTTAATAAAAATAGCGATCCAGTAAGATTGCAAAATCTAATTAGAATGATAGAGCTATATAAAAAATTAGAGATAAACAAAAAAGCACCAGAGCTTGATAAAATTTTTATGTATAAAGCTATGAATATTAGTGGAGTAGGGCTAAAAGAAGAAGATTTTGGTGAGATAAGAGAAGGAAAATATGTTCAAATTATTGCTATTACATATGAGCCTGATAAAAATGGTAAAAAAAGAGCCAAAAATATCTCTTTAGGATATTTTGGAAAAGCTGAAACTTTAGATTTAGATTTTAAAAATGAGATTATAGAGTTTGTTTTAAGATGGCGATATGAGAAAGCTTTTCAAAACCTAAAACACTATCAGATTCTTCTGGGAAGATTAAAATAGCCTCATTTTATCTTTTATTTATATTTTAGAGCCAAATTTTGTCTATATTTTTGAAAAATATTGTATAATTACATTTAAAATTTAACAAAGGATTTATATGAGTATATCTGTAGATATAGAAAATCTATTAATACAATTAGGTTATAGCGTAAATGATGCGACAAAAAAACAACTATCTTCAATTATAAAAAATACTCCAGGTTTCGAAGAGTTTTCTAAACACATCTTCTCTTTGCAAGATGAATTAAAAAAATTTAATTCAACTGTTGCTATGTCAAATAGTCATGACTACTTAAAGCTTAAATGTGATTCTAAAGATGAAGAAGAGATTAAAGCATTTGAAAATATTATAAAAGATTGGGCTAGTAAATATAAAGTAGAATTACAAAAAGTTGAAGGAAAAAATACATACTATATTCTTGGTAAAAAATCTTAATGCCTCTTAGTGGGTTAAATGAGCAGCAATATCTTGCTGCTACTGCACCAAAAGGAAATAATCTAATCATTGCAAGTGCCGGAACTGGTAAAACATCTACAATAGTAGGAAGAATCGCTTATTTATTACAAAACAACACTCCACCCCAAAAAATTTTACTTCTTACATTTACTAATAAAGCAGCAGCCGAAATGATATCTAGATTAAAAAGATATTTTGATAGCAAAATTATAGATAAAATTGAGGCTGGAACATTTCATGCAGTAAGTTATAGATGGTTAAAACAAAGGATTCCAAACCTCACACTTAAACAACCAGCAGAACTTAAAACTCTATTTAGAAGCATTTATGAAAAAAGGGAGTTTCATAGATTAGATTTTGGAGTAAAAGAGTTTTCTGCAACATATCTATATGAATTATACTCTTTGTATCAAAATTCATCTTTAGGCTCTTTTAGTGAATGGATGGAAAATAGATATGAAGAGCATAAACCTTTATTAGATATATATCAAGATATTATAGATGAGTTTGAAGAGACAAAAAAAGAGTATGGCTTTGCCTCTTTTAATGATTTATTAATTATGACTATAGAGTCAATTAAAAAAGAGCCTATTGAGTTTGAAGAGGTTTTAGTAGATGAGTATCAAGATACAAATACTTTGCAAGAGGCTTTAATAAATGCACTTAAGCCAAAGTCTCTATTTTGTGTAGGAGATTATGATCAAAGTATATATGCATTTAATGGTGCAAATATTGAAAATATATCTACATTTGCTACTAGATATCCTAATGCAAAGGTTTTTTCACTATCAATTAATTATAGATCTACTAAACCAATTTTAACTTTAGCAAATATGGTAATTAGTAAAAATGAACGAATTTACCCAAAAGAGTTAAAGGTAGGGAAAGTAGGGGAGAGTGAAGCACCAAAACTACTAATTTATGATACTCTATTTGACCAATATCACAAAATTGCATCAAGGATTAAAGAGTCTATGACTCCTTATGATGAGATTGCTATTATATTTAGAAATAATTCTAGTGCAGATGGGCTTGAAGCAGCTTTAAGAGAGTCTAATATTCCTTGTAAAAGAAAGGGTGGAGTAAGCTTTTTTGATGCAAAGGAGATAAAATTTATTTTAGATATTGTATCTCTTAT
>CAYPVY010000080.1:0-5639 GCA_964414305.1 uncultured Nitratifractor sp. | reverse complement strand
GCATTTAAAAAGTTATCATTTTCATATAGCCACTTTGCATATTCTGAACAACTTGGGTAGTAACGGCAAGTTGAAGGAGTGAATTTAGATAGAGTTTGATACCATTTTAGAATAATAGGAGTATTTTTACTCATCTTTTACCTCAGGATGAGGGATTATAATATATGAAGGAGAACCATTAATTGAGTGATATATTGTGCTTTTATAAAGACGGACAAAATATTTCATCAAAATCTTTTGAAGAGTTGGCTCAATAGAAGGCTTAAACCAGCCATTATTACTAATTACAATTAGATATTTTGGCTTATCTTCAAAAGTTTTTGGGTGTGTTCCTTCATAACATATTGCAATTTTAAATCTTTTATTAAGCACATTTATATAGGTAAAGTTGTTATCAGCTTTATAATCTACTGCCCCATCAAAAAATATTTTATTAACAATTTTACCCATAAAGCTTGGTAATGGATTTGCCTCTCCAAATGGCACTAAAACGACCTTATTTGCAATTTTATACTTACCATTATCTATAATATAAGCAGAGTTTCTATAGTTTCCTTGAGACTTAAAATATAGTGAACCAATAACTATTTTAATCTTAAAAGAGCGTTTTTTTAGTTCATTTAGATATGGAGTTTCTAAATTTAGAAAATAAGGTAGAATAGATTCTGGTAAAATTACTAATTTCTTACCTTTAGCTATTGCTTTATCTATCTTTTTTAATGCAAGTTTTGTATATTTTATTTGATTTTTTGGATTCCATTTTTCTTTGACATTAATATTTGTGCTAACTAATTCAATATATTTTAATGTGTTTGGTTTTAAGAGTTTTGGTGTTTTAAAATCTAATAAAAATATTAAAAATAATATCAAATACCATCTTTTTGTAAGTATAGTTATAGCGATTATAAAAATTATGGCAATAAAACAGTAGATTTTAATACAAAATATCGAATCTACAAATATAAGCTCCAATTTTAACCAATTAAAGCCAAAAGGCTCAAAAAAGTTTAATAAAATAAGCATGAAAGCATTTAGGATGATTCTACTCTTTTCCCAAAATATGCCTAAAAAATAGTTTTCAATCTTTATGGATATGAGTTTTGATATATAAGCTAATAATAAAAATATTAATCCATAAATTAATCCAATAGATAAAATTACAAAAGGGATTAAATATGTCAAATTATAATAATAAAAGCTAACTCCTAGCCACCAAAGCCAAAATACTCCTATAAAAAAACCTGCAAAAAACCAAACAGGAGTTTTTGCTTTTATTAAGAGATATAATCCTATAATTGCATTTAATGAATTAATTATAAGTAAAAAATAACCATCAATAAGATTGAAATGCTCGATATATATAAAAGCAGATAGAAATAGTGCAATTATCAAGCCTTCTATTATATTGATGGTGGTAAAATATTTTTTAATTTTCATAAAAAGGACCTTTCATGTCACAATCATTAATGCAATTATTTCCAATAATAGCACTTTTTGCAATATTTTACTTTTTAATTATACGCCCACAGCAAAAGGCTCAAAAAGAGCATCAAGCTATGCTAGAATCACTTAAAAAAGGTGATAAGATTATAACAACAGGCGGCTTAATTGTAGAAGTAGCAAAAGTAGAAGAGGATTTTTTTAAAATAAAAATTGATGATAATACATTTGCAAAACTTGATAAATCTTATGTTGCTAAAAAAATAGATTAAAAGAGGCACAATGGGAAAACTAAACTATAGAGTTGTTATATTTATTTTGGCTTTAATATTTGGAGTGGTATTTTCTATTCCATCTTTGGTTCAAAGTCAAAGTGGGAAAAAGATAACATTAGGATTAGATTTACAAGGTGGACTTCATATGCTTCTTGGTATTAAAACCAATGAAGCTATTAAATCTTATATAAAATCATTAGCTTCAAATGCAAAGTTTCAGTTAGATAAGAAAGAGATATATATTGATAATGTTGATTTTAAAGATGATAGTGTCTCTTTTGAAGTTATTGATGAAGATGAAGTTAAAAATGCACTAAATACTTTAAAAAATAGCTTTGATCCAAAGGTTGTAAATATTAGTGCTAATAAAAATAAAATTACAATCACTCTAACCCCTCAAGAGAAGCAAAAGATTGTCCAAAAAGCTATTAAACAAGCAGTTGAGACAATTAGAAATCGTCTTAATCAATTTGGCTTGGCTGAGCCTACGGTTGCTAAGCAAGGTAAAGATAAGATTTTAGTTGAAGTGCCAGGTATAAAGAGTGCAAAAGATGAGCAAAGAATTAGAGATTTGATTGCAAAACAAGCTCACCTTCAGCTTATGGCAGTTGATGAGGGTAGAGCCGATAGAGTATATAGTATGAGTGAAGCAGAGGCTAAAAAGTATGGTGATGTAATTTTAGAAGATGTTAAAAACCCTAAAATTAAATACCTTATTCGTAAAATTCCAATACTTGATGGCTCTATGCTAACTGATGCAAAAGCAGTATATGACCAAAATGGTCAGCCAATAATTACCTTTACTCTAAATGGTGAAGGAGCTAAAATTTTTGGTAAATTTACTGAAAATGCAGCAAAAACAAGAGCTAGACTTGCTATTGTTTTAGATAACAAAGTTTACTCAGCACCACATGTAAATGAAAGAATTGGTGGTGGAAGAGGGCAAATTAGTGGTGGATTTACTATTAATGAAGCAAATGATATTGCTATTGCCCTTCGTTCAGGTGCTCTTCTTGCACCGGTATATGTAATGGAGAAACAAAGTATAGGTCCAAGTTTGGGTAAAGATAATATTATATCTAGTTTGATAGCTTTAGTAACAGGCTTTGTTTTGGTTGTAATATTTATGATTATCTATTATGGTGTAGCTGGTCTTATAGCTGATATTGCTTTGGTTGGTAACCTATTTTTAATATTAGCAATAATGAGTCTATTTGGTGCTACACTTACGCTTCCTGGTATGGCTGGTATTGTTTTAACAGTTGGTATGGCAGTGGATGCGAATGTTATTATAAATGAAAGAATTAGAGAGCTTCTAAAAGAGGGTAAATCTGTTGCAAAAGCGATAGAAGAAGGATATGCAAATGCATTTACAGCAATTTGGGATGCTAATGTTACAACTTTGATTGCATCGACTCTTCTATTCTTTTATGGGACAGGACCACTTAAAGGTTTTGCAGTAACTATGACAATAGGAATTTTGGCTTCTATGCTAACTGCAATCTTAGGAACACATGGAATTTATCAAATGCTATTGCCAAAAATCACAAAAGATAAGCTTGGCTTTTGGTTTGGAATTAAGGGGGTAAAATAATGGAGTTTTTTAATTATAAAAAGCCAATTGCATTGATGGCAAAAGCAAAATATTTTGGAATAATATCTTTGATATTGGTTTTATCATCTTGGGCATTGATATTTTTTAAAGGTTTTAATTATGGTCTTGATTTTGCTGGTGGAACAATTGTTCAAGTAAAATATGATAAACAAGCACCTATTAAAGAGATTAGAAAAAGATTAAGTAAGATTAAGAAGTATGAAGATGCTACAGTTACTTTTTTTGGAAGTGAAAAAGAGGTAGTTATAAGAATGCAAAGCACTTCTAAAAATGTAGGTAAAGATATTGGAGATGAGGTAAGAGAGCTATTAAAAGGAAGTGGAAATTTTGAGATTCGTCGTGTAGATATGGTAGGACCAAAGATTGGTAGTGAGCTTAGAGAAAAGGGTATGAGTGCTACTTTATTTGCTATTATAGGTATTTTGCTATATCTTACATTTAGATTTGAATGGAGATTTGCATTAGCATCAGTTGTTGCACTTATTCATGATGTATCTATAGCTTTAGGTGCTATTGCTTTAACTGGTATGTCATTTGATTTAAATATATTAGCAGCTATTTTGACAATTTTGGGTTATTCTCTTAACGATACTATTATCGTATTTGATAGGATTAGAGAAGGCTTAGTAAAATCAAAGAGTGCAGTTTTAAGTGAAATTATTGATGAGTCGGTTACAAAGACATTATCTAGAACAACTCTTACTTCACTTACAACATTCTTTGTTGTATTGGTTCTTTATCTATTTGGCGGAGAGATATTAAAAGGATTTAGTTTTACTCTATTGGTTGGTATAATAGTTGGAACATACTCTTCAATTTTTATTGCTTCACCAGTATTGATGTGGCTTGGTTTTGATGTAAAAGAGTATAAAAATAAATTAGCTGAGAAGAAAAAAAGAGAACTTGAAAAAGAGAAATTAAGAAATCAGTTTGAGCAGGGTGTAGTTTAAATTTGGAGTTTTATAGTGAGATTTTATAAATATATTTTATTAGTAGCATCTACTATATATTTAAATGCTACACTTCCTCAAGATATATCATATTTTATTCAAAAAGATAAAATAGATTTAAATAATCTCTCTATCTTGATAAAAGATAGAAGAGATGGACATATAGTTGCATCTCTTAATCCATATACCCCACGAGTTCCAGCATCTGTTGCTAAAATTGCTACATGTTATGCTGTATTGCTTGAGTTTGGAAAAGATTTTAAGTGGCCAACACAGATTTTTTATAGGGGTAATGTAAAAAATGGCATATTATATGGAGATTTAATTGTTAAAGCATATGGTGATCCAACTTTAAATGTGAATGATGTTAAATCATTTGTAAAAAAGATTAGGAGTTATGGTATCAAGGAGATTAAAGGCTCTATTATAATAGATAGAAGCTTTTTTAAAAATCCTAATAAAATTAGTTCTGGTTTTGATAAAAATATAGTTAGTGAATATAATGCAATGCCAGATGCTTTAATGTATAATGACCATTTAAATAGAGTTATAATTAAGCCTAGCAACGGAAAGATTATTGCTAAGAGTGCTTATGGTGATAACAGTTTTAAAGTGATAAATAGATTAAAGCCTATAAATAGTGCATGTAGAGGTTCAAAAGCTTGGCCTAGAGTAAAATTTTATAAAGGTAATGATCATATAAATATAGAGTTAGATGGTCAAATATCTACAAAATGTAAAACTATAGTTTTAAGCAAAGTTTTAAGTGAATCTTATAAAAGCTTTTTTTATTCATTTAGATACTATTTAAATCAAGGTGGTATTAAATATGTAGGTGGATTAAAGCTTGGTATTACACCAAAGGATGCAAAGCTATTATTCACACACTATTCTAAGCCTTTAATAAAAATTGTTGCCAAAACTTTAAAAAAGAGTAATAATTTATATGCAAGACACCTATTTTTAATATTAGGAGCTAAAAGGTATGGATATCCAGCCACACTAGAAAAGTCTCAAAGAGCAATTAGAGAAATTTTAGGTGCTAAAGGTGTATTTGATGATAATGATTTTATTTATAATGGGTGTGGATTAACTAAAAAAGCAAGGCTTAAAACAACCACAGCAATAGCAATACTTGATAGTGCATATAGAGATTTTGGAGTGGATTGGATGAAGTCTCTATCAATCGCAGGTGTGGATGGGACACTTAAGAAGAGGTTTGCTCATTCTATTGTAAAAAATCATGCATTTATGAAGACTGGAACTCTAAAAAGAGCAAAAAATATAGCAGGTTTTGTAAAATCAATAAATGGAAACTTTTATGATGTAGCAATATTTTACAATGGTGCAAGAATTTGG
>CAYPVY010000079.1:0-5892 GCA_964414305.1 uncultured Nitratifractor sp. | reverse complement strand
TAATTTTACTAAATTTTGTTATAATTTTGTATTAAATTTTTAAGAGGATTTATGCAAAAATTTGAAGAGTATCTAAAGAGTAACATCCCAAGAGTAGATAGCTTTCATCCTCACTATAATAGTGCCCTAAATTATATAATAAGCAATAGTGGCAAACATTTTCGTCCTAGATTATTGCTTAGTGTTGTGGAGGCTTATGAGCCCCTTTTGCTTGAGTCATCATATAAAGTTGCAATGGCATTGGAGCTTTTTCATACCTATTCTCTTATTCATGACGATTTACCATGTATGGATAATTCAAATTTAAGAAGAGGTAAAAAGACTCTACATATTATTTATGATGAAGCTTTGGCTACACTTATTGGAGACGCACTTAATACTTATGCCTTTGAGTTGATTTCAACATCTGCATTTCGTGATGATGTAAAAGTAGAGTTGATTAAAGTTTTATCTACAAATGGTGGTTTAAGTGGCATGGTGCTTGGTCAAGCAATAGATTTGGAGTTTGAAAATAGAGTTTTAGATTTGCATCAGGTTGAGATAATGCATATAAATAAGACTGCAAAATTAATAGCAGCATCTTTAGTTATGGGTGCTATTATTGTAGGGCTTGATTCTAAAACAAAAAAAGCTTTATATGATTTTGGTTTGGATTTGGGGCTTTTGTTTCAAGTGCAAGATGATATATTAGATGTTACTAAAAGTTCCAAAGAGGCTGGTAAGCCAACAAATAGTGATGGAGATAAAAATAGTTTTATTAATATCTTGGGAGTTGAAGAGTCAATAGAGTATGCCAATAGCTTAGCTAGTAGAATTAAAGAGAAGTTTTTAACTTTTGATGAGAGGCTTCAAGCATCTCTTAAAAATATTTTAGATAAATATCTATTTAGACACAAAAATTAAAAAGGAAAATAATGGATAGAGAGTTTTTAAAAAAAGAGGCTAATACAATAAGATTTTTGGCTGCAGATATGGTGCAAAAAGCAAATAGTGGACATCCAGGTGCTGCTATGGGACTTGCTGATATTGCAGTAATTTTAAGTAAACACTTAAAACATAATCCAAAAGACCCAAAATGGATAAATAGAGATAGATTGGTATTCTCTGGTGGTCATGCATCTAGTTTACTTTACTCTTTACTTTATTTGTGGGGATATGATTTAAGCCTTGAAGATTTAAAGCAATTTCGTCAATTAGATTCTAAAACACCTGGGCATCCAGAATATGGTCATACACCAGGGGTAGAGATAACAACAGGACCTTTGGGTCAAGGTGTAGCTAATGCTGTTGGCTTTGCTATGGCAAAAGAGTGGAGTGCAAATAAAGTAAATAGCGAGACTTGTAAAATTATAGACCATAAGGTTTATTGTTTTTGTGGAGATGGAGATTTGCAAGAAGGGATTAGCTATGAGGCTTGTTCTTTAGCTGGTAGATTAAAATTAAAAGATTTGGTTTTAATTTATGATAGCAATCATATAACAATTGAAGGAGATACATCAATTGCTTGGGATGAGGATATAGAGGCTAGGTTTAAATCTCAGGGTTGGGATGTAATTAAGATAAATGGTCATTGCTATGAAGAGATTGATAAAGCATTTAATAGTGTAAAAGAGGCTACAAAACCAACTATAATAGTTGCAAATACTATTATAGGTAAAGGAGCTATGGAACTTGAAGGAAGTGCTAAGACTCATGGGGCTCCACTTGGTGAGGAGATTATAGAAGCAGCAAAAGCCAAAGAGGGATTCCCACCTAAAGAGAAGTTTTATATTCCAGATGATGTTTTAGAAGATTTCAGAAGCGCTATTAAAAGAGGGGAAGAGGCTCAAAAAGCATGGAGTCATCTTATCAAACAAGCACCTCTACCAGAGCAAGAGGAGGCTTTGAAACTGCTTTTAAATCCAGACTTTAGTAAAATAGAGTGGCCATCTTTTGAGGATTCTAAAGAGATGGCAACAAGAGATAGTAATGGAGTTATTTTAAATGCAATTGCAAAAGCTGTGCCAGGATTTTTAGGTGGAAGTGCAGATTTGGCTCCATCAAATAAGACAGAGTTAAAAGATATGGGTGATTTTCCAAAGGGTAAAAATATTCACTTTGGTATTAGAGAACACTCTATGGCTGCAATAACTAATGCAATGGCTTTGTATGGAACAATCATTCCTTTTAATGCAACATTCTTTGTCTTTAGTGATTATTTAAAACCAGCTGCAAGAGTAGCAGCTCTTACAGGCATTAAAAACTATTTTATATGGACACACGATAGTATTGGAGTAGGTGAAGATGGACCAACTCATGAGCCAATAGAGCAACTTAGCCAATATAGAGCTTTGCCAAATTTTTATGTATGGCGTCCTGCTGATGCAACTGAGAATGTAGAGGCTTGGAAGGTAGCAATTGGTATGAATAAACCATCGGCATTTGTTCTTAGTCGCCAAAAGCTAAAGACTCTAAAGCCAAAGAGAGATTTTGGAGATGTAAGCCGTGGTGCATATATTGTAAAACAAAGAGATGGTGCAACACTTACAATTATAGCAAGTGGAAGTGAATTGATGCCTTCATTGATGGCAGGATGTTATCTTGAGAAGATGGGAGTTAAAGCAAATATTGTTTCAATGCCATGTTTTGATCTATTTAATGAGCAAAGTGAAGAATATAAAAAAGAGGTTATTAAACCAGATACAAAAGTTTTAGCAGTCGAAGCTGCAAGAGGAATAGAGCTATTTAAATATGCTGATGATGTGCTTGGAATGGAGAGCTTTGGAGCAAGTGCACCAGCAAACGAACTATTTGAGAAGTTTGGCTTTACAATAGGTAATATAAAAGCTAGAGCTTGTAAGCTTTTGGGAGTTGAGAATAAGTTAGTAGAAATTGATGGAAAAGAGTATTAATTTGATTCTTTTCCATTTATAAAAAGGCTTTAGATGGCATATTTTCCCATATTTTATAATTTAGATAATAAAAGAGTTTTGGTTGTAGGTGGGGGAAAAATTGCTACTGAGAAGTTAGAAAAATTAGTGCAATTTACAAAAGAGATAACAGTTATCGCAAAAGATATTTCAAAAGAGGCTTATGAGTTAATTAAGAGTAATTGTTTAACACTTTATCAAAGAGCTTACCGACTTGGCGATATTGAAGGGTTTGATATTGTAATTGTTGCAACTGATGATTTGGAATTGCAAAAGATTATATATGAAGAGAGTCGCAATAAAGGTATTTTGGTAAATAGTGTAGATAATATTAAATATTGTGATTTTATTTTCCCATCTTTTATTAAAAAAGATAAATTAGTAGTGGCTATTTCTACAGGCGGGGTATCTCCAGCATTTGCAAAACATTTTAAAAGAAGGGTTCAAGAGTCTATTCCAAATAATGTAGAAGATTTTTTAGATAAGTTAAAAGAGATTAGAGAAACAATGCCAAAAGGCAAAGAGAGAATGGAATTTTTAGATAATTTAGTTGAGGATTATTTTAAAAATAATTAAACTATTTTACTCTTTTTAGCTTTTCTATACCATCTAAATCTTTTTTATTCCATTGGTAGTATGTGTCAAATATCCTATCCCAAATATCAGTTGTAATACCCATATTTGAATTTGGTTTTTTATGATGCACAAAGTGAAACTCTTGCATA
This sequence comes from uncultured Nitratifractor sp., assembly GCA_964414305.1. Taxonomy (GTDB): domain Bacteria; phylum Campylobacterota; class Campylobacteria; order Campylobacterales; family Sulfurovaceae; genus JAADEQ01. The sequence continues at coordinate 2,258 of CAYPVY010000079.1, read as the reverse complement.
TATCTCCAGTAGTTTGATTTAAACTCTCTTCTATGCATTATATGATGCATAATACCATAGTTGAAGTATCCAAGGGTTAGGCCACCAATAATAGCATATGCAGATGCACTACCTATAAATATTGATAATATGTAATAAAAAATATAAGCTATGATAAAAGATGTAAAAAAAGGCATAGCATCATATGAAAATGGGTTTGCATGGTGATGGGCGTGTCCTTCTATAAAAACTTTTGCAAAGTGATTTTTATGAAATAGCCATGCATGAACGGCATATTCTAAAAATGTAAAAAATATAACTCCTACTATAAAAAGAGCAATAGTTGGGGTTAGTAAATTAGAGTGCTTAATAGCAAGTATTAAGAAGATTAAAGCTGTTAGAAAGTCTGTAATTAAGCTTAGATAATAATTAGTTTTACTAGAAGTAATTTTTAATATAATTTTTTTAATATAATTTTTTGAAAAATTTATAACAAACTCCCTTAATATTGATTTCTAATTATATCCAATTTTATTAATTAAATAGTTGAATTACTAAACTCTAATTTCAATACCTTCTTTTAAAATAGAAATTGTTTTATATTTATCATATTCTACATTTGAGCCTTCAGTTATTTTAACAAACTTTCTTTTTGTATAATCAACTTCATAATTTCCTGGCATATTGGTTGAAAAATCAACACAAAGTTTTGCGGCACTCTCTATAACAGATTGTGGTAAATTTTGTTTATCTGTTCTAATAATTACATGAGAGCCTGGTATATCTCTGGTGTGCATCCATATATCATTTGCTTTTGCTTCTTTTAAGAGCTGGATATTTTCTTTGGAATTTCTTCCTACCATTATTTTATAGCCTTCTATCCAAAAGAGTTCTCCAATATTAATTTTTTCTTTTTTTTGTTTTGATTTGGCTTGTTTTGGAACAAGTAGTTCTATATTATCAATATCATTAGAATTTTCTATTGCACTTTTGATATTTTGATAAAAGTTTAATCTATCTTTTAGATTTTCTCTTTCTATTTTTATATTTTTTGCTTTACTTTTTGCCTTTTTTGCAAGATTAAAAAAATATTCACTAATTCTATTTTTAACAATATTTTGAGGAAGTTTTATTGTTATATCTTTACCTTCAAAATCTTTGGTTTTCAACTTAGTATCATAGGGATTTATTTTGTGTAAATTGGCTAAAACTATATTTGCTATCTTTTCATAATTTTGTGCTTCAATTTGTAACTGTTCTTGGCTTTGAAGTGCATTTAAAGCTTTTTGAAGTTTATCTATTTTTTTATTTATAATGTTTAATTTAGCACTTTTGATTCTTTTTAAATCTCTTGTAAAAACTTTTTGATACTCATCTTCTAAAAGCTTTTCTACATTTTTTACTTCACCACTAAATTTACTCTTAAATGGCTTTAACTCTTTAAGTTCTACTCCAGGTTTTACAACTCTATAGGATTTGGTGCTATCTATATGATGCAAAGCTTCTAAAATTATACCATTATTATCCACTAAAATAAGGTTTGTATATTTTCCTGTAAGTTCAAATCTAGCTTCTATTTCAAAGTTTTTATATTGACTTTTTGGCTTTACTCTAAATACAATCACTTTATCATCATTTGGCACATAGATATCTAAAATTTTAGAGTGTGAGAGTAGTTTGTGAAGTTGAGTATCAAATGGTGCATTAAAGTTGCTTTGTTTTTTAGCTGGTGCTTTATATATTGTAGAATTTCCTCTTGTTAAGTCAAAAAATATAGAGAAATCTTCTCCAAAATTTAACTCTATAACATTATTAGCAACTCTTCTTGCTCGTTTTATAAAGTTATATTGTTTTAGATAATTTGCTATAGCTTTTATTTCATATTGTTTCATTCTTCACCTTCGGTGTGCTACATGTTAAAGGCTTAAAGCATAAAGCTTTATATTGTTGCCTTTTAGCTTTGTGCTTTTGGCTTTTAGCTTTTAGCTCAAATCATTGCAAAATTATATCGAAATTAGATATAATCACAAAAAATTTTATAAAGGTAAGAAAATGGGCTTGACCATTACAGAGAAGATTTTTAGTGATCACGCAGGAAGAGAAGTAAGAGCTGGTGAGATTGTTAGAGTGCCAATTGATATGACAATTGGAAATGATATTACTACTCCAATTTCTATAAAAGCATTCAAAGAGAGTGGAGCAAAAAAACTTGCAAATCCAGATGGTTTTGCTATTGTTATGGACCACTACATCCCAGCAAAAGATATAGCAAGTGCAAA
>CAYPVY010000078.1:0-6011 GCA_964414305.1 uncultured Nitratifractor sp. | reverse complement strand
GCAAGTCTTGCATCTACTTCAAGATAGTCAGTCTCAACAGCATAACCCTCTTTTTGCATCTCTTTAATTATTCTTTTTAACTTTTTGATATTATTTTCAACAATATTAAGTTTTGCAACCATTGAATTTAATATTGCAATACCATAAAAAGTCTTTTTAAGTTCAAACTTTTTTTCAGCAAGAGTTTTTTTTGTATCTAACTTACTCATTTTATATAATTTTGTAGCTATTTTTTTATAATTTGTTAGCATTCCTCCAGTATATAGAGGAATTTTATAAGTTAGTTTTGTTAAATAGTGGTTTCTTGGCTTTGGATAGTTTAAATCCTTTGGTGCAATAGCTAAAATTGAACTACCACTTAGAGATAATCCTTTTGAAAATGCTCCAAAATCACCTTGTGCTTGTTGTGCACCTTGACCAATAGCATTCATAAAATCAGCAAATCCAAAGTCAGCAAATGTTGCACTTCTACTTTGAACCTTAAAACCAAATACATTTCCTGGATCATTTGAGCGAAGAGCAGTAATAGTTAAATCTAGAGTTCCTAAATTTTTTGCTTTTACTTTTGCTATATCAAACTTTTTCATAGCCTCTTCATATTTAGATACTTTAATCTCTAAATTATTCTCTTCAAGCATAGATAGAGCTTGTTGCAGTGTTAAATTTTTTATACCTGCATTTAAAAATAGTGTAGCAAGAAGCATAATTACAATATAAACTCTCATTTATTAAACCCCTTTTTAGAATTCAACTAGAATATTAACATAAAATATCATATTTGTTATTAAAATGAAGTAGCAAATAAAAAAAAATTTATAAAAAAATATATTATTATACAGTTAAATTTATTAAGTTGCAAGAAAGCTATAAAAGTTATATATAAATTATATAGAGCTAGACTCTATAATTAGAATTTACTTCCTATAGTAAATTCAAATTTAGATAATCTATCTCCCTCTTTTTTCATTAAAGGTTTACTAAAGATTAAATTGATAGGTCCAAATGGGGATTTCCATTCAATTTGAGCTCCAACTGACGCTCTTTTTACTTCATTTAAAGAGTTTATTCCAATCATACCATAATCAGCAAATGTTGTAAATCTCATACCTTTAACAAATTTTACTGGAATACTAGCTTCTATTGTATTTACTAAACTCTTAAAGCCACCAACTCTATCCCCATTTAAATTATAAGGAGATATAGATGCTGGAGTATAGCCTCTAACACCCCAGCTACTACCACCTAAATATAATCTCTCTGCTCTTGGTGCTAAGCCTTTATCTTCCATGTAACCAGCTCTTAACTTATATCTTAAAATAAGGTCATAACCTAGTGTATCTTTTAAACCTTTGTATGCTGCAAATTTAAATTCGCTTTTAAAGTAGTTTGCATAACGATCTTTTGCATCTCCACCTAATCCTGCATACTCTAAATATAAATTAGCATAAAACCCTTTTCTAGGGGTTAGATAATCATCTGTATTATCAAAAGTTATTGAGCCTGTTAATGCTGATTTTTTATATGCTTCATAATCTATATTATACTCTTTATAGCCACTATAATCTACATCAGAGTATGTATATCCAATAGATGCACTTAAGTTTCTAGTTAATTTTCTTCCGATACTAAAGAAAGCACCTTTTTCCTTTTTTGTATAATCTATAAATTCATATTTTTGATGATATAATCCAACAGATAGACTATATAAAGAATCAAATACTCTAGGGTCTGTTACAGTAACTGCATAGTTGTGAGATTTTTTAGTCTTTTCTAACTGTAAACTATATCCAATACCAGTTCCTAAAAGGTTTCTATCAGATAATGATGCATTTATACCAAATCCATCATAACTACCATAGCTAAGCCCTGCTGTTATACTTCCTGTTTGTGCTTCTTTCACTTTAACATCTAAATCCACACTATTAGCACCAACTTTTTGTGGCACAATCTCTACACTATCAAAGTAACCAGTTCTTTGTAATTCATCTTTGCTATCTTTTAGATCTGTTAGATTAAATTGATCACCAGGGGCTAGGTATATATATCTTCTAACAACATGATCTTTTGTTTTGGTATTACCAGATATTTTAACATCGTGAACTTTTATCTTTTCTCCAGGAACTACTACATATCTAACTGCTATTGTATGGGTAGCATCATTTTTTTTGAACTGAGGTTGAGCATGAGCAAAAGCATAGCCTTTATTTGCAGCTTCTTCAACAAGAAGATTTAAATCATCTCTTAGGCTTTGAACATTAAATACTTTCCCTTGTTTTAGTTCAAATTTTTTCTCAACTTTTGCCATATCTACTCCAGGAATTGGAACAACTTCTATTTTGCTTACAGTGTATGGCTCACCCTCATGTGTAATATTAAATGTAACCTCTGCACTTTTAGAAGAAAAGTCTGTTTTCATAAGAGGTTTATCTACTTGAACATCAAGATAACCTCTTTTTAAATACTCATCTCTAATTCTTGCTTGATCTGCTTCTAGCTCAGAAGGTATAGCTTCTCCTCCTCCACTAAGCCAAGAGAAGAAACCTCCTGGTTTATTAACAATTGCAGATTCTAAAACATCACTACTAATTTTATGGTTACCTATAAAAGTAACTTTCTTAATCTTGATAGGATCACCTTTGTCAATATTAAACTTTACGCTAATTCCATCTTTTGTTGGTTTTGCATCTACTGTTACTTTTGCATCTACATAACCAGCAGCTTTTAGGCTTCTTTCTAGTTTATCTTGAGCTGCTTGAAGTTTAGAGATTGAATAATTTTCACCCTCATTAATACCAGTTGCAGCGATAATTTTATCAACAGGTAAACCATCACTTTTTATTTTTGTAATTTTACCAGATAGTGATGGTAAAGCTGCATATATTGCTATTGATGTAGCAACTGATATAATAGCTACTCGTTTTAACATATCTAACCCCTTTATAATAAAACTTTATTACAATAATACCTTTTTTTTAATAATAAAGTTAATAATTTAATAAATTTTTTATATTTTTATTTAAAATTGTAAACTATTTGACAGTTATTAGTTCAACTTTAACATCACCAAAACAAGCCATATCTCCTTCAAGTGAAGATATCGGAGGTGTCAATTTGTTTACACCTAATGTCCCATGAAATATTAATACACAATCTTCTCTAATATCTTGACTTAATTTAACCTCTAATTCTAGCTCACCCCAAATTGATTTAACAATTACCCTATCACCTTCTTTATATCCGAGTAAAGGGTTTAGATATACATAGTTTCCTACTCTTTTAAATTGAGTATTAAGCATTTTTGAATTTTTAGGTGTGATTAGATAAAAATCTTCATTTTTATTAGGTTTTAATTTTTTCCTAAATCTTCTTAAGGCTTTTATATCTTCAAAATCATCATAAAAATCATCTATGAATTCAAATTCATCATCACAATCTTTTCCAAAGCCATCTTTATATGGAATCTCTTGATATGCTGGAGATATTAATTTATCATTATGTTTGATAGCCTGATTTAGCCAAAAGTTTATATAGTAATCTTCACTTTCTAAATTATCTTTATTTAATCTTTTTAAAATCTCTTTTGTAAAGTCATACTCACTAATACCAATATCACTATCTATAACTTTATTCATCTTTTGCACATATTGATGTCCATATGAGAGTCTAACATCTTCTTTTTCTAAAAAGTTTTTAGCAGGAATTATTATATTTGCTAATTTGCTTGTTTCATTCTCATACAATCCAAAATATATTAAATTTTTTACTTCTTTTAACTCTTTAATAACCCTATTGCTACATGGCATTGATTCGGCAGGATTGCCACCTTGAACTATTACAGTTTCATATTTAGAAAATGGCGTAGTAGCCTTAAGCTCTCTTTTACAATTAACTTCAAATGGATTTTTAAATCCTAACTTTGAGTCAGATAGATAGCTAACTCCACATCCTTCTTTTCCAAAAAGCCCAAGCAGTGCAGCTAGAGCATCTATTGCTCTAAGAGTCGCATCTCCAATCTCATATTTTTGAACCCCAGCTCCTACTAAAAATACAATCTTTTTATTTTGTAATAATAGTAGTAAATCTCCTATATCATTTAAACTTACGCCAATATGCTCTAAAATTGCTTTTATTCTAAATGTTCTAGTAAAGTCATAAAACTCTTCAAATTCAGGTGCAAACTCTTCTAACCACTCTTTATCTTCACTATCTTCCATCATAACAAATCTAGAAAGAAGTATAGCAAGATAGAAATCCCCTCTTGGTTTTATTTGAATATGTATATCAGCTTCTTTTGCAATTTTTGTCTTAATAGGGTCTATTACCACTATCTTTTTATCCTTAAGATATGGCATAATATGAGAGTTTGTAACTGTAGTATTTCTACCCCATATTACTACAACTTCACTCTTTTTTATCTGTTCTGGTGGTAAAAGCCTATTTACTCCTCTAGATGCAATAATCCCAGCTTTTCCTGCACCATCACAAAGAGTGCCTTTTGTTAGTGTGCCATTACACTCTTTTGCCAAAATGTTTGTAACCTCTTGCATTACACCTAAATTTCCACTTCCTTTCCAAAGAATCCATGGCTTGTCTTTTATAGCTTCTACTACAGCATCTAAAGCTTCATCCATAGAAACCTCTTTACCATTTATCATAGGTTTTTCTAATCTTTTTGCTTCATGAATATGTTTGTAGAGATGAGCACAAAGTGCTCCATTAGTATATGGCGATGTATCACCAGCAATAAGTTTTTTAGGGTTATTGCTATCGCATATGACACTACAAGCATCATAGCAATCTAATGGACAAGCTGTTTTTATCATTTGATATCTACCTTTATTAGTTTTGAAAAAGTTGTAAATGGTTTAAGTATAATTTGGGCTTTATATGATGAGATATATTTTTTATCTGCAATTTTCCATATTTTATTAAACTTTAAATTACTCTTTTTGCCATTAATATATATACTCTTTTTATCAATATTTTTAAGTTCATCTTCATTTAGATATATTGTCAGTTTAGCTTTTGAGATATCTGCAATTGTTGCTATAGGCATTCCTATATTTACAAATTCTCCCTTTTTTACATATAGTTCATATAGATATTTGTCATTTAGAGTTATATTTTTCTTTTTTACTCTATCTTTTAGGGTATTTATATTTTGTATGAGTTTTATTTTTTGATTTTTTAGGTTTAATATCTTCTCTTTTGTGCTATCAAATTGAGTTTTTGCATTTAGATAGGCACTATAGATGCTATCTTTTTGACTCAAAGAGCTACTACTTAGTGGAGCTATCTTTTGATACAAACTCTTTTTATTTTCTACACTTTTTTTCAAAGCTGGTAAAAGTTTGGTATTTAATTTAATCATTTTATCTATTAATTTTAATGAATCACTTGAACTTTTTATATTGAATTTATCTAATTTATCATCTATCTTTACTATTAAACCATTTGCAACTTTTCCTTCTAGATTACTATTTGCTAATACTACTTTACCATTTACTTCAGATTTTATTGTTATTGTATTGATTGGCTCAAGCTTTGCAAAGTGTTCATCTGCATAGATAAATATAGTTAAAAAAATAAAATATATTATAGATTTCATCATAATTTATTACTTTCTTATAGTTTTTTATTAGAGAATATATCATAAAAGTATAAAATTTAGATAAATTAGGTATGGCTATAAGCCGAGTTCTGTATTAGATAGTTATTTATCTGAGGTTAGCTATTACTAACTAACTCTTGCGAAACACACAAATGCAAGGCTTATACCTGGTGTTTCTTGCTGCGGATTGGGTTTACCTAGCTAACTATGTTGCCATAGTTACTGGTGGTCTCTTACACCACCCTTTCACCTTTCACCTGACCATACTTCAAGTTTAATAATGCATAACATTTTAATTAACCATAAAATGTTTTGAAATTCATGACCATCATGTTATGCAGAGTAATAAGTATGGTCAGGTGGTCTACTCTCTGTTGCACTTGCCCTTGGGTTACCCCAG
>CAYPVY010000077.1:0-6040 GCA_964414305.1 uncultured Nitratifractor sp. | reverse complement strand
CTTGATTCATCATTGGTTAGTGCTATTTCAAATTCATTATCAAATGAAAAAATCAACCTTTTTAGTATAGGATATGATGGGTTTAAAAAATATGATGAAAGAAAATATGCAAAAGAGGTAGCAAATTATTTAGATGCAAATTTTTTTGAATTTAATTTTACTAAAGATGATTTTTTTAATACTATTAATGAGATGCTAGATTTAATTGATGACCCAATAGGAGATCCAGCACAAATACCATTATATTTTTTGATTAAAAAGGCTAAAAGTTCTGGTATAAAAGTTTTGCTAAGTGGAGATGGAAGTGATGAATTATTTTTAGGCTATAGAACATATAAAGAGTATTATATGATGGAGAGTGTCAAGAGCCTTCCTTATAAAAATTGGTTAAAAAATCACTTAAGAGCAAATTTTTCATTAAACAAAGAGTGGGAGTGGTATAAAAGAGCCCTAAACGATGAAGTGATTTTTCGCTCATCTGCTGAAATTTATACAGATAGACAATTAAATAAGCTATTAAGACTTCAAGAAAAAGATAATAAAAATTTTGAACCTCTAAATAATTATTGGCAAAGATATCTTAATTCAAATAGAGATATTATTGACTGGTATAGTTATTGTGATTTAAAGGTGCAATTAGCAGAGTTTTTTCTAACTAAAATTGATAGAGTAAGTATGGCAAATGGTGTTGAGGTAAGAAGCCCCTTTCTAGATAAAAAGATGATTGAATTGATATTTAAAATAGATTCTAATATAAGATTTAATCCAACAAATCCAAAAAGCATTTTAAAAAATATTGCTAAAAAATATTTACCAATAAATATTATAGATAGAAAAAAGAAGGGCTTAAACTATCCTTTTATTGAGTGGATTTTAGAAGATAATGGTATTGATGTAATATTTGAAGCAAATAAAAAGTTTAGGCTTTTTAAACAAGAGCATTTAGAGTTTTTAAGCAGTAAATCTAAAAGCGGTAAATTTAAGCAACACCTATTTCCTTTGTATATATTATCTCTTTGGCTCTTAAAAAATGAAAAGTCAATTTAGTAGTTTTTTTTGATGATTTAATAGAATATTTTTTATTAATTGTATGAATTTATAGTATAATTTTTTCTAAAAAAAGGTTTAATATGACTTATAAAACATTTGCAAAAGAGTCTTTAGAATATCATCAAGCACAAAATGATTATGATACAAATGGAAAAATAGGAACAAAAATTACAAAAAGTTGCGAAACATCTCAAGAGTTATCTATGGCATACTCTCCAGGTGTTGCATATCCTTGCTTAGAGATAGAAAAAGAGCCTCTAAAAGCTTATGATTATACCAATAAAGGCAATTTAGTAGCAGTAATTAGCAATGGAACTGCAGTTTTGGGATTAGGAGATATTGGGGCATTAGCAAGTAAACCTGTAATGGAAGGGAAAGCTGTTTTGTTTAAAAAATTTGCAAATGTTGATGCTGTAGATATAGAGATAGATACAACAAATAGTGATAGATTAGTAGATATAGTATCTGCAATCTCTTTAAGTTTTGGGGGTATTAATCTTGAGGATATTAAAGCACCTGAGTGTTTTGAAATAGAGGAGAGACTAAAAGAGATTTGCGATATTCCAGTATTTCATGATGATCAGCACGGAACAGCAGTAATTACAACTGCAGGATTAATAAATGTTTTAGAGATGACAAACAAAAAGGCAAAAGATATAAAAGTAGTAATAATTGGAGCAGGTGCAGCAGGAATAGCAAGTGCAAAAATGTATAAGAATTTAGGTGTTCAAAATATATATATGTTTGATTCAAAAGGTGTAATACATAAAAATAGAGATGATTTAAATAAATATAAAAAAGAATTTGCAATATCTAATGATATTACACTTAAAGATGCAATAAAAGATGCAGATATGGTGCTAGGACTTAGTAAAGGGGATGTAATCTCTATGGAGATGGTTAAATCTATGGCTAATGAACCTATAATCTTTGCTTGTGCAAATCCAGAGCCTGAAATATTACCAGATGATGCTAATAGTGTTAGAGATGATTTAATAATTGGAACTGGCAGAAGCGATTTTCCAAATCAAGTTAATAATGTTTTGGGATTTCCTCATATCTTTAGAGGTGCTTTGGATGTTAGAGCTACACATATAACTGAGAATATGAAATTAGCAGCAGCTTATGCTTTGGCAAAATTAGCAAGGCAAGATGTGCCTAAAGAGATAATGACAATACATAATAGAGAGAATATGAGTTTTGGTAAAGAGTATATTATACCTTCGCCTTTTGATAAAAGAGTTATGATATATGTTGCATCAGAGGTTGCACAAGCTGCAGTTGATGATGGTGTTGCTAGAGTTAAAAGTTTCATTAAAGAGAGATATATAGAGTATCTAAAAAATTTATCTAAGACTCTTTAGCCATTTTTAAAAAGAGTTTTAAAGATTTTTTCTCTTTATAAGATATTTTATAATTTATAAATTGTAGATACCATTTTAGCTCTTTTGTAGAGATTCCTTTTTTTAAAGCTTCTTTTTTAAGGTAGTATTGAGGGATTTTTTCTCTTTTGCCTTTGAATTTTTTTTCAATTTTATTTAAGAATTTTTTATTTTTATTGTAACAAAGTCGTGCAAAAACAAATGGTAAATTTGTCTTTTTTTTCCATTCTAAAGATAAATCTATAAAATCACTATTACTATTTTTTAAGTAATAACTTAATGCTTTATCACCAATTATTACCTTTCCTTTTATATTTAGGATTTTTGATAATTTATTGGAAGTTTCAGATGCAATATCATAAGATTCACTTTGTGGCAACACTAAAACACTATATACAGCCCCGTTTGCAACAATACCTAAATTTGTGCATCTGCAACCTCTGCTTTTTATACTAGATATAAATGCAGCATCTATTTTTTTTCTTTTGAAATCTCTATTTATTTTGCTTGGAATTGATTTTTTATATTCTATTATCTGTTTTAGTTGAGTAGATTTTATATATTTTTTTAGAAATATTTTAAAGGGTAATAAATTTAGATATGAAATAGAGCCAAAAATCAAGTATATAACCTTTTTTATTTTATTTTATCATCAAAAATACTCAATATACCTTAAGAATAGTTCAAGAATGAATAAAAAATTAATTTAATATTATTTAATAAAAAGAAATTTGTGTGGGTAATATATGTGTCATAATTTAATAAAAATAAAGATAATATATCAAAATGTTAATAATTTTTGAATTTCTGAAATTTTGTATTATAATTTTTTATCTGAATTTTTCAGATTAAATAAAAAAAGAGTGAAGATTTGTTACTAGAGAAATGACAAATCGAAAGATTTTTTATTTATATTAAAAAATAAGAATATGTGTTTAAGAAATGACAAAGGTATATTTAATATAATTAACACAGATTTTTATTTTGTTTATTTTAAAAAAGTGAGTTTTAATGATTAAAGTTGAATTTTTAGGTCCAATTGAAAAAGATAGCATCAAATTAGATATTAAAGATTTAAAAGAGCTATCTATATATATGAAAAATGATGAAACTCTTAAAGATTGGATCGATATATCAGCAGTAGCTGTAAATGGAACTTTAATTGATTCGCTTGATTTTCAATTTAAAGATGGTGATATAGTATCTATTTTGCCACCGGTATGTGGAGGCTAAGATGGAGCTATATAATAGTCCTTTAAATGTAGAAGAGATTACAAATAGATGGTATAAAGAGGTTTTAATGCTAAACTATGGAGCTTTTATTACATTTGTTGGAACTGTTAGGCAAGAAAAAGGTATAGAAGCTTTAAGCTTTGATATATATGAGCCTATTTTACAAAATTGGTTTGACAAATGGCAAACTAGAGCAAAAGAGATGAATGCAAAAGTATTTATGGCACACTCTATTGGAGATGTAGCAGTAAATAAAAGCTCATATATAAGTGCAGTTGCCTCTCCAAAAAGAAGAGTGGCTTTAGAGTTAATAGATGAATTTGTAGAAGATTTTAAGGCTAATGCACCAATTTGGAAGTATGATATTGTTAATGGAGAGCGAATATATGCAAAAGATAGAAGCACTCCAATGAAAGAAGCAGGAATTTTAGCAAAGGTTAGCAAATGATCAGTTTTGAAGAATCAATAGAGTTATTAAATGGCATTGATATTGAGCCAACAAAAGTAGTTGAGATTCCTTTAATGGAAGCACAAGGCTACTTTTTGGCAGAAGATATAATTGCCTCTTTTAACTCACCCCAATATCCTACATCTGCAATGGATGGATATGCGATTAAGTTTGATGATCAAGCATTGGGTGAATTAAAGGTAGTCTCTATAAATCCTGCTGGTGCAGATAGTATTGATGAGTTAATAGGTGGAAAAGCCATTAAGACTTTTACAGGTTCATTGATGCCAAAGGGGAGTGATACACTTATACCTATAGAGAATGTGGAATTAAAAAATGATAAGATAATTATAAAAGAAGAAGTTCCTTATGGTTTTAGCGTTAGAGAGGTTGGAGAAAACTTTAAAAAAGGTGAAGTTTTAATCAAAAAAGGAACAAAAATAGATTTTGAAGAGATAGCAGTATTAGCATCATTAAATTATGTCAAAGTCAAAGTATATTCAAAAGTAAAAGTATCTGTTATTGCAACTGGCAATGAGCTATTAGAACTTGGGCAAGAGCAAACTAAAGATACTCAAATTAGAAGTTCTAATAACTATACAATAGAAGCCATAGCTAAAAAATTTGGTGCTAGTGTTACAAATCTTGGTTGTATATCTGATGATCTTAAAGAGATAGAAAAGAGTTTTAAAACTGCTTTAGATAATTCAGATATAGTTGTTAGCACAGGTGGAGTAAGCGTAGGTGATTTTGATTTTGTAAAAGATGTAGTAAGGGATATGTTGGGTGCTGATGTTGTCTTTAAAGGTGTAAAGATAAAACCAGGTCAGCATATTATGGTTGCAAAAGTAGATAATAAGATTATCTTAGCATTGCCAGGGTTTGCTTATTCATCAACTGTAACAGCGCTTTTATATTTAATTCCACTAATTTATAAATATTATGGAAGGGATTATAAAATGCCATTAGTTAAAACTAAACTAATGAGTAAGTTTAAAAAACGCAGTAAAAAAACTGAATTTAGTGCAGCAAATTTAAGTATAAGAGAAGGAGAGCTATGTGTTGATTTTATTGGTAAAAAGGATGGAACTAGTGCAATTATGACTAATATGTTGGGTAACTGTGCCTTGAGTATCACTAGTCCAGAAGATGGTGATAAAGAGGCTGGAGATTATATAAATACTTTTATTTATAATTTAAATTTTAAATAAACCAGGGAGGGAAGATATGAACACATTTAATGAAATAATTGAAAAGATTAAAGATGTAATATCAAATGAAACAGAGTCGGGAAAAGTTTTTGATAAAGATGTAGCGGCTGAACTTGGTATATCACAAGCAACATTTGCTACAATGAAAAAAAGAGGTGCTGTTCCATATAAGGAATTAATGGAGTTTTGTGCAAGAAGAAAACTAAGTATAAACTGGCTATTCTTTGACCAATCAGCAGGAATGTTAGTTGAAGAGACAGAGAAATTCTTTAGAGTTAAATACTTTAGTAGTGTAAGAGCAAGTGCTGGTGGTGGTGCTGAAGGTTTTGGAGAAGAGTATGAAACTATAACAGTTGATAGAAAATTAATTCATAGCTTTTTCCCAAATCTTAATGATGAAGAGTTAAATACTAAAGAGATAGATGCTATTCATGTTGATGGAGAGTCTATGGAGCCAACTATAAAAAATGGTTCAATTGTATTTGTAGATAAAACAAAAAGAGAAATTAAAAAAGATGGAATTTTTGTAGTATCAACACCAGGTGGTCTATTTATTAAAAGATTAAATAGAAAAGTAGATGGGACAATAGAGTTAATCTCAGATAATGAATTATACTCTTCAGAAATTCTAGCACCAGATGAAGTTCATGTAGTAGGTAAAGTTATAGGAGAAGTTGAGAGATTATAATTTAGTCTATACTAGATAACTTCTCTCC
>CAYPVY010000076.1:0-6048 GCA_964414305.1 uncultured Nitratifractor sp. | reverse complement strand
ACCTTGAAATCTTCTACTTTAAAATCCATCTAAATCCTTATAAAAGTATTATTTTTGCCAAACCTAAAAAAGCAAAAAAGCCTACAATATCTGTAACAGTAGTTAAAAGAACACTACTAGCAACTGCAGGGTCAACTCCTACTCTTTTTAGTGCTAAAGGAATAATTGAGCCAAATAGTCCAGCAAATAATAGATTTATTATCATAGCAGCAGCTATTACAAACCCTAATTTATAATCACTAAACCAAACATAAGCAATCACTCCCATTATAAAAGCAAATATAAAACCATTTAATAAAGATACTAATACTTCTCTAAATATAGCTTGTTTTGCTTCACTCCAATTAATCTCTTCTAGAGCTAATTGTCTAACCATTACGGTTAGTGTTTGTGTTCCAGCATTCCCACCCATTGAAGCAACAATAGGCATTAAAACTGCTAATGCAACATATGCTTGTATTGTTTTATCAAAAAGTCCTATTACAAAAGATGCTGCAATTGCAGTAATTAAGTTTATTCCTAGCCATATAGCTCTTTTTTTAGTAATAATTTTTACATCTCTTTCCTCTTCACTCTCTTCATCAACCCCTGCCATCTTATAGATTTGCTCAGTTGCTCTCTCTTCTATAATGTCATAAATATCATCAGATGTAATTCTACCTATTAATTTACCATCCTCATCAGTAATTGGCAAAACAACCAAATCATAATCTTCAAAATATTTTACTACTTCATCTATAGAGTCTGTAGCTTTGAGCGATAAAACTCTTTTATAATCTTCTTTTAGGTAATCTCTATATGTTTTATTAAAATCAAATGTAATAACATCTTCAAGAGGTATATAACCTATCAAAAAACCAAACTCATCAACCAAAAAAACCATATAGATATTTTCTAAACCATCATCTTTTAGCTTTTTTAGTCGTTTTATTGATTCACCTATTTTTTCATCCAAATGAGCACTAAATAGTTCTGTTTGCATAATAGACCCAGCTTCATTATCACTAAATTTTTGAAGCTTTTTAATATCTTCTGCATCTTCATCATCTAAATTTGATAAGATATCTTGCTCTTTTTGGCTATCGATTTGAGCTATATCTTGGATTAGGTCTGCTGCATCATCACTATCTAACTCATCTACTACTTCTGTTAATTTTTTGACCGATAGCTCTTCTAGGGCTTCATCTCTTAGATATTCTGGTAAATCAAGAAGAACTTCTCCTAGATAATCTTCTGGAAGCTTTCTTAAATATTCTATAAAAGTCTCTTTGCCTTCTTGGTGATAAATTTCTTTTAAAATTTTTGATATATCGCTAGGGTGTCGATGTTTAAGCTCTTGAGGGTTTCTAATTAACTCCTCAAGCATCTCCTTTTGTAGTTGGTAGTTGAACTCTTGCATGTTTTAATTCTCTCTCTTCTATAACAATTTTTATTGTAGAATTTAAATCTTTCCATTTATATATTTTATTGTTATTTTTTTTGAGAGAATTATATACTATTTTTGCACTAAATGGTAGTTCATTTTCCAAATTATTAACAATTTTTACACTTTTTTGGATAGTTGTAGCATTTTCTAATTTTACATAGTGATTTAGATATATGTTTGGATTTATAGGTTTCCCTTTTTTATATACTCCAAGATGAAGATGAGGTCCTGTGCTTCTACCTGTGCTTCCTACTTTTCCAATAACTTGATGCTCTTTTACAAAATCACCTTTTTTGACTAATATTTTGCTTTGGTGTGCATAAAGTGATATTACACCACCTCCATGGTTAATTTTAACTACTCTTCCATATCCTCTCATCCATCCAGCATATACAACTTTTCCACTTGCTATTGCATATATTGGTGTTCCTCTTTTTGCTCCAAAATCAATACCTAAATGTGGTCTATATCTATGAAGTATAGGATGCCATCTTTTATATGTAAATTTAGATGTAACTCTAATATGAGAGAGGGGATATATGAAATGTTTATATTTAGCTTCTTTTATTACTTTTTTTACTACTTTTGTAACTTTTGAACTATTTGTTTGAGTATTTGTGTAAATTTTGTATTCATTGCTATCTCTTATAGCAAAGTATTCACTATTTCCTCTTTTTATATATGCAGCTAGAATAGTAGGCTCTTCCCAAGGGAGTCCTTTTATACTTTTTTGTTTATATTTGATAGATACAATATCGCCTTTTCTTAGCTTTTTGAAATCTAATTTATCTTTAAAGACTCTTTTTAGATATGTTGCAATATGTGGATTGTTTGTTGCTTTTTTGATATCACTAAAACAGTTATTTTCTATTTTTATAGTAACTTTATCTTCTATAATTTTATATTTTAGAGGAATGATATCAAATTTATACTCTTTGCCTTTTTTTGAGATATATATTTGCATCTTCTCACCAAGTGGAATAAGAGCCTCTTTTAATTTGCCATTTTCTATATTTTCAAAAAAAGGTGCATTTGATATGATAGAGGATAAAAATTTAATATCATCAGGGTCAATTTGTGAGTAGAATTTTGTAGAGTCTATATGGTGTCTTGTGAGGTATTCTCCAAAAGTTTCACCATTTTTCCAATACTTTAGCTTATAATTTCCTGCCAAAATGGCCGACATAGCCAAAGCAAAAACAATAAAAAAACGCATAAAAAATCCTTTACTTAAAGCTTAAGTTACCAATTATAACAAAAATTTTAAATCTTATCAATTATGTGATACAATTTTAAAAAAAGTGAGCTATTAATATGAAAGTTATAAGATGGATATTTTTATTATCAATATTTTTAAATGCATTTACAATTCCAACTAAAGTATATACTACAATAACTTCAGTTAATGGAGATAGAGTTACTCTTCAAGATAGATTCTTTTATAATGGAATGAGTGGAATTGTGCTTAGAGATACAAATAGTGGAGAGTATGCATTAGTTTATATTAAACAAACTCCAAATGGGGCAGTAATTATAGATAAAGACCCAGTAGGAGGAGATAATATTGCAAAAATAAAGCCTAATTTAAAAGTTGGAGATAGAGTAATTGGAGGCTTTTTGTATGATAAGGTATTAATTTTAGCTCCAAAAGATAGATATAATCAAATTCTAAGCCAACTTAATGTAAAAGCTATAAATCCATTATTATTTGAAGCTTTTTTAGCAAGTAAAGGCTTAAGTGCAAATAGAGATAGTTTTAAAAAATTTGCTAAATTAACTGGAATTGGCTTAGTAGTTGTTTCAAAAGGTAACAAAATTGAGTTAATAGATGCAATAAGCACTGATACAATATATGAAGAGGAAATAAAATGAATTTAAAAGAAAAAGATATAGAATTTTTCAAAAGTGTAGTAGGAGAAGATAATATATATACAGATAAAGCCCACAAAAGGGCATATAGTTATGATGCAACAAGAGAATCATATGAGCCAGACGCTGTTATTTTCCCAAGAGATGAGAGTGATATAAGCAAAATTTTAAAATATTGTAATGAAAATAGGATAATTATTGTTCCTAGAGGTGCAGGAAGTGGTTTTACAGGCGGGGCTTTGCCAGTAAATGGTGGTGTGGTTTTGGGTTTTGAGAAGCATATGAATAAGATTTTAGAGATTGATGAAAAAAATATGTTAGCAATTGTTCAACCAGGAGTTATAAATAAAGATTTACAAAAGTATGTAGAATCAAAAGGTCTGTTTTATCCGCCTGATCCTGCTAGTGAAGATTACTCTACAATAGGTGGAAATGTAAGTGAGAATGCTGGAGGTATGAGAGCTGCAAAATATGGAATTACTAAAGATTTTGTAATGGCACTTAGAGCAGTCTTACCAAATGGAGATATTATAAGAGCTGGAAAGAGAACAATAAAAGATGTAGCTGGATATAATATAGCGGGTATTTTAATAGCAAGTGAAGGAACACTTGGGGTGATAACAGAAATTACACTCAAACTTTTGCCAAAACCAAAATTTGCAAAGAGTTATATGGGAGTTTTTCCAGATGTAAAGAGTGCTATGAATGCAGTATTTAAATCTTTAGCAAGTGGGGCTAATCCTGTAGCAATGGAATTTTTGGACTCTTTGGTAGTAAAAGCTGTTAAGCAGAAGCTAGGAATTGAGTTACCAAGTGATGCTGGGGCATTGCTCATTGGTGATGTAGATGGGAATGTTATAGAAGAGGTTGACTTTCAGTTAGATACTCTTAAAAAGAGCTTTTTTGAAAATGGAGCTAGTGATTTTAGGGTAGCAGAGCAAAAAGAGAAAAGAGATGAGATATGGAGAGCAAGAAGAGGTGCCTCGCAATCAATTACAATATATGGTAGCAAAAAATTAAATGAAGATATTTCAGTTCCTAGAAGTATGTTGCCAGAAGCTCTTGAAGAGATATATAAAATTGGAGAGAAGTATAATTTTAAAGTTCCTTGCTTTGGACATGCTGGAGATGGGAATATTCATGTTAATGTAATGGTTGATGGTTCAGATAAAAAAGAGCTTGAAGATGGACATAAGGCAATAAGAGAGATATTTAAACTTGTAGTTGATATGGGTGGAACTCTTAGTGGAGAGCATGGAATTGGGCTAAGTAAAGCTGAATTTATGAATATTGCATTTAATGAAGCTGAAATTAATCTTTTTAAAAGAGTAAAAGAGGCTTTTGATCCAAATAATATATTAAATCCAGGGAAAATGGGACTTTAATGAATAAAAAATTTCTTTTGTATATTTTTAATTTAACAAAAAGCTTTATTAAAGAGCTTTTTGAACCAAAAGTTAGTTTTTATGCAGCAAGTATGAGTTGGTCAACACTATTTTTTATGATTCCTTTACTTGTAATTGTATTATCAGTTATAATTTATACACCTATGTTTGCTCAATTTTATGATAAAATCCATTCATTAATAGCATCATCTTTAGTTCCTGGTAGCTCTAAAATTATAATGGAGTGGATAGATAAGTTTGTTGCAAATGCTGCTAGTATGGGGGTAATTGGGACTATATATGTAATAATAGCTGCTGTTATGTTTTTTAGAGATTTTGATTATATTGTAAATGATATATTTGATAGTCCAAGAAGGAGTTTAAAAGAAGCAATTGTTGTTTATGGTGCTTTGCTTTGGCTAATGCCAATATCTGTAGGAGCTATTATTTGGATTTTTACAAAAATTGATACTAAATTTCATATAACTCCAATAATGCTACAATTTATTCTATTTTGGGGGATTATATTTGTTATATATAAAGTAACGCCAAGAGAGAATATATCAACTAAAGTAGTAGCAATTAGTTCATTTATAACAACCTTTGTATGGTTTATAGCAAAATCACTATTTGTTTTATATTTATATTATAACAAAACTTATAGCTCAATATATGGTGGTGTTTCAATAGTTTTATTTCTATTTTTATGGATTTATATTTCTTGGACTATATTTTTGCATGGTTTGCAGTTGTGCAATGTATTGGATGAAGAGGATGATTAGAGCTTTTTGAGTTTTGCTATTTCGTCTCTAATTCTTGCGGCTTCTTCAAAATCTAATCTTTTTGATGCTGCTAACATCTTAGCTTTTAGCTCTTTTATGATTTTTTGTCTCTCTTTTGGTGGGATTTTCTCTTTTTTATTTAATTTATTGTATAGTAATGCATCATTTTCTTGAACTTTTAGATTAGTATCAAGCGACCTTTTAGTTGTAGTTGGAGTGATGTTATGTTTCTTATTGTAGGCTATTTGTTTCTCTCTTCTTTTATTTGTGGTTTCTATACACTCTTTCATTGAGTTTGTGATTTTTTTTGCATACATCAAGACTTTTCCATTTGCATTTCTAGCTGCTCTACCTGCAGTTTGGATTAAAGAAGTAGTTGAACGCAAAAAGCCTTCTTTATCAGCATCTAATATTGCTACTAGTGAAACTTCTGGAATGTCAAGCCCCTCTCTTAGTAGATTTATTCCAATTAAAACATCAAAATCCCCAACTCTTAAACCTCTAATAATTTGATTTCTTTCTATTGCATCTAGGTCTGAATGCATATATTGGGTCTTTATACCCATATCATTATAAAATTTTGATA
>CAYPVY010000075.1:0-6107 GCA_964414305.1 uncultured Nitratifractor sp. | reverse complement strand
ATTAGAGACTTTTTAGAATTGAAGAAAAACTCAGGAGAAGAGCGTCGTCGTGCTCACGACTTATTCCCAGCACTTTGGATTAATGATTTGTTTATGGAAAGGGTTGAAAATAATGATACATGGACACTCTTTGACCCTTATGAAGTAAGTGATTTAACAGAGCTTTATGGGGATGAATTTAAGGCAAAATATGAAGAGTATGAAAAAAGAGAAGATTTAACAAAAGAGATAGTTCCAGCAAAAGAGCTTTGGAAAGAGGTCCTAAGAAACTATTTTGAGACTGGAAATCCATTCCTTTGTTTTAAAGATAATGCAAATAGAGCAAATCCAAATAAACATAGTGGGATTATTAGAAGCTCTAATCTATGCACAGAGATTTTTCAAAATACAAATCCAAACTACTACAAAATTAGAGTAAAATTTAATGATGGTTCTATAAAGTTATATGATGAAGATGAGGATGTAAAAGTTGATAGTGGTATAGTAAAAAAGGCTAAAAAAATTACAGCCCTAGATTCAATAGATGGTAAAGATATTTTTATAGTAGATAAAGAAAAATTTGATGGAGATACTGCAGTTTGTAATCTAGCATCTATAAATTTAGCTAAAGTAAATAGTTATGAAGATTTAGAAAGAGTAGTTCCAGTTGCAATTAGAATGCTTGATAATGTAATTGATTTAAATTTCTATCCATTAGAGAAGGTTAAAAAGACAAATTTAAAGACTAGAGCTATTGGACTTGGTGTAATGGGTGAAGCTCAGATGTTAGCTGAGAATGCAATAGAGTGGGGTAGTAGTGAGCATTTTAGAAAGATAGATGAAGTTATGGAGGCTGTTAGTTATAATGCTATTAAAGCTTCAAGTGATTTAGCAATTGAAAAAGGCAGATATGAGCAATTTGAAGGTTCAGATTGGAGCAAAGGAATCTTCCCAATTGATAAAGCTAATGAAGAGGCTTGTAAATTGGTTGATAGAGGTGGTTTGTTTGGTTATCACTATGATTGGCAAGCACTTAAAGAGAAAGTTAAAAATGATGGAATGAGAAATGGTTATTTGATGGCTGTAGCACCAACTAGCTCGATATCAATCCTAACAGGAACGACTCAAGCTATTGAGCCAGTCTTTAAAAGAAAATGGTTTGAGGTAAATTTAAGTGGTGAGATACCAGTAACTGCACCAAATTTGAGTGCTGATACTTGGAATTATTATGTAAGTAGTTATGATTTAGACCAAAGAGTAATTGTTAAAGCTGGTGCAATTAGACAAAAATGGATAGATCAAGGACAAAGCCTAAATATTTTTATTCGTCTTGATAAGGCAAGTGGAAAATATCTAAATGATATTTATATGTTAGCTTGGAAGCTTGGATTAAAATCAACATACTACCTTCGTTCACAATCTCCAGAATCTCTAGAAGATAAGGATTATACAGAAGATAGAAGTATGGAGTGTGTAGGGTGTCAATAATTAATAGGTATAAAGCTCTAGATAATCAAAATAGATTTATTGTTAAATTTATATTTTGGTTGATTGTTCTATTTGGGCTCTTCTATTGGGGTAGATTTTGGTCATATTCTCCAATAGGTGAGTATATAGATAGTGGTTTAAGAGCTATAATTATGCCTATTTTAGATGCCTTGCTTGATAACTCAATAGATAAATATGATATTTTAATAAACTCTAAATATAGTGTAGTTATTACACCAGAGTGTAATGGAATTATTCCTTATTTAATGATTTTAGCTGCTATTTTAGCTTATCCATGTCCTGCAAAAAGAAAATTTATATATGCAATATCTTCAGCTATAATATTTTTTGTAATGAATATATTAAGATTATATATTGTAGTAGAGGTAGTAAATAGATTTGGAGCTAATAGTTTTTACTTAATTCATGATATATTTGGGAATCTTCTTTTAATGGCTACTGGAGCTTTTATATATCTTAGTTATTTAAAGTGTAATAAGAGAGATAATGCAATATAAAGAGATTGATTTTTCTAAATATAGTAGTATAAAGATTGGTCCAAAAATAAAAGTAGCTATTATTGAAGATGAGAGTGAATTGTTTGATGATTATTTTTTAGTAGGTGGAGCTAATAATATTTTAGTATCTCCCAATCCTCCTCCTTTAATGATGCTTGGAAAAAAGTTTGATTATATAACTATTAATGATGATATTTTAGAGGTAGGTTGTGCTTTAAAAACTGGTAGATTACTTAGCTTTGCTAAAAAAAATAATATTGCAAATTTTGAATTTATTGCTAAGCTTCCTGGAACTATAGGTGGTATGGTTGCTATGAATGCAGGAGTTAAAAGCTATGAAATTTTTAATATAATAAAAGAGATAAAAATTGATGGCAAATGGGTAGATAAAAACAATATTGATTATGGATATAGATATGCAAATTTAGGTGGAATTGCAACTGCAGTAAGATTTAATATAGAGTATGGATATAGCGATGAATTAAAAAATGAGCTTATAAAATTAAGAGACAACCAACCAAAAGAGCCAAGTGCTGGTAGTGCTTTTAAAAATCCAAAAGGTGATTATGCAGGACGATTAATTGAGGCAGTAGGATTAAAGGGTAAAAGAAAAGGTGATATGGCTTTTAGTCAAAAACATGCAAATTTTTTAGTAAATTTGGGTGTTGGGAACTTTGATGATGCTATCTATTTATTGGAGTTGGCTAAAAGAAGAGTATATGAAGAGTTTGGAGTGTTACTAAAAGAAGAGATTAAAATAGTTTAAGAAGGCTTTTTAGATTACTTTTATATTTTTTGTATATAGTATAAAAATTTTAGATAAATATTTAAGGAAGATAGTATGGAAAATTTAGATTTTATAAAGAGTGAAATGCTAACGCATATTCCATTTAATACTCATGCAAATCCATCTAGAGTATTAGTAATAAATGGAGCTAAAAGGATTGGCAAAGAGTTAGAAAAATATAATATTATAGAAGAGATAACTCATATTGACAATATTGATACAATATCAAAATTAAAAGAGCTTGGAGCTAAAAAGTATGATTTAGCTATTGTATCTACTCCTGAATATACAAATAATAGAGAGTTTTGGATAGAACTTACTAAACTTCTTGACCAAAAAGGTGTAGTATCAATTGAGATGAGCAATATTATTACAAAAAAAGATGCTGCAAAAGATGAGCTTAAACTTGCTGGTGCTATCTATCCTATTGTTATGCCATATAGATATGATAAGGCAATTGATGGAGATATTGTTACAAGTGAGTATTTAATGCTTGCAAGTAGATTTTATCATCCAACAGCAGATATTAATTTACAAAGAGCAGACCTAACCGATGGTTTTGCATATTATAATAGTGATATAGCAATTGCATCATTTAGTGTTCCTACATTTATTTATAATGAGTATTTAGGGATAATTAAAAGATAATGCTAAAAAATGCTATTGTCCTAACAGGAGGAATTGCAACAGGTAAAAGCACAGTAAGTGCATTAATGCAACTATTTGGTTTTCGAGTAATTGATGCAGATAAAATTGCTCATAAAGTATTAGATAATTCCATTGAACAAATAGTAGATTCCTTTGGACAAGAGTATATAAAAGATAATAGAGTTGATAGAAAAGCTTTGGGGAATTTAGTCTTTAAAGATAAAGAGCAAAGATTAAAACTAGAATCAATTCTTCATCCAAAAATCAAAGATGAAATTTTAAAAGAGGCAAATAAACAAGAGAGATTTAATAAACCCTATTTTATTGATATACCTCTATTTTTTGAGAGAGAGGGAGTTTATAAAATAGATAAGGTATTAGTTGTTTATGCACCAAAAGATATACAGCTTGAGAGATTAATAAAAAGAGAAGGCTTTAGTAAAGAAGAGGCTATAAGAAGAATAGAAGCACAATTGCCAATTGATAGCAAAAAAGATAAGGCTACCTTTTTAATTGATAATAGCAAAGATTTAGCTCATCTTCAAAATGAGTGCCAAAGAGTAAAAGAGGAGATATTAAATGCTACAAGTAACTAAATATAATGCTAGTGGAAATGATTTTGTAATATTTCATGATAGCAAAAAAAAAGATAGGTCAAAATTAGCAAAAATTCTTTGCGATAGACACGAAGGTGTTGGGGCTGATGGAATGGTTGTTTTAACTCCTCATAAAGATTATGATTTTGAGTGGGAGTTTTATAATAGTGATGGTAGCACTGCTTTGATGTGTGGTAATGCAACTAGAGCAGTAGCTCACTATGCAATTGAGCATGGAATTAGTATAAATGGCAAAGCAGAGTTTTTAACAGGTGCAGGGGTAATTAGTGCTACTGTAAATGGAGTATATGTAGTTACTGATATGTTAGAGCCAAAAATTATAAATAGAGAAATTGTGGAATTTGATAAAAAGTGGTGGTTAATAGATACAGGGGTGCCACATTTAGTAACACAGGCAGAAAAAATTGAAGATTTTTTTATAGATGAGATGAGAGAGCTTAGAAGAAAATATGATGCTAATGTAAATATATATTATTTAGATGATGATAATATGAAGGTTAGAACTTATGAAAGAGGGGTTGAGGATGAGACATTAGCTTGTGGAACTGGTATTATGGCATCTTTTGTAAAAGCTCATAGCGAAGGTAAAGTTAAAGATATAACTGCTGTTTATCCAAAAAGTGGTGAAGAGTTGTATGTTGAGTATGATGAAGGTAAATATAAATTTGGTGGAAAGGTTAGTAAAGTTTTTGTTGCAGATATTACACGAGATATTCCTAATAATTTATTATAATTTATATGGAAAAAATGTGTAAATATTTACTTTTAAAATGATTATATCTACAATTTAACAATAACTTATATTAAGTTTATTAAATATATAATTATACAAAATTATTAGGTCGCGTAGCTCAGTTGGTAGAGCACTACCTTGACATGGTAGTGGTCACAGGTTCAAGTCCTGTCGTGGCCACCATTAACTGGTCTTGACATTTTAAGATAAATAATATATTATTTTAATTAGTCTTATATTGCTTAAAATGATGCAATATGACAAATTGTAATATTAATTTGAAATTAATATTTTTTAGATTAATATTACAATATACAAACAGTGTTAATTTTAGGTGAGTAAGTATCCAAATAACCTACCTTTAAGTAAAGTATTCTTTATTTAGAGGTAGGTTATCAGGAGTGATACTTACTTTAGTAAACTATTATCAATTTTATAAAATTGATTAAAAAACAAGGAGAAGATGATGATTCTATCAAAAAAGAGTATTGTTATTGCAGCAACTGCGGCATTAGCATTAGGATTTAGTGGTTGTACACAACAAGCTGCAGCTTCAACAAAAGCAACTGCTTCTACAGGAACTATTAAAGCTGCTGCACCAGCAGATTTAGGTTTATATCCACCAAATGCTAGACCAGGTGAATGTTATGCAAAAGTATATATTCCACCAAAATATGCTACAAAAACTGAAAAAGTTGTAGTTGATGAAGGTGGTGTTAAATTAAAAGTTATTCCACCAAAATATGGTTACAAAACTGAGAAAAAATTGGTTAGAGAGCCTGGTTATAAGCTAGTATGTAAGCCACCAGTATATAAAACTGTAACTGAGAGAGTTTTAGTAAAACCTGCTAGTTATAAATTAGTAACAGTTCCAGCTAAATATAAAACTGTAACTGAAAGAATTTTGGTATCTCCAGCTACAACTGAGTGGAGAAGAGGTAGTGGTGTAACTACTCCAGTAAAAGGTAGAATTACAGATGTTAACTGTCTTGTAAAAGTTCCAGCTAAATACAAAACTATAACAAAAAGAGTAATGGTAGCTCCTCCAACAACTAAAAAAGTGCCAATTCCAGCACAATATAAAACTGTTACAAAAAGAGTTCTTGTAAAACCAGCAGAAACTGTTAAAGTGCCAATTCCAGCACAATACAAAACTGTTAGAGTTAAAACTGTTGTTGAACCTGCAAGAACTGTTGAGGTTAAAACTCCACCAAGATATAGCACAGTAACAAAAAGAGTTAAAGTATCAAATGGTTACTATACTTGGCAAAGAGTTAATTGTAGAAATGTAACTCACTAATTAATTAGCCCCTTTGGGCTAATTAATATAAAACATC